>CAZAUB010000064.1:6439-9386 GCA_964488195.1 uncultured Methylobacter sp.
CCGAAGGCAGGGGGATTTCAAATCTGCGCCCTGAACAGCGCGTCCCCATGACCCGGCTAAGAGCCAAAGTTGCCGAACGCCTGTTACAGGCCCAGCAAAATGCGGCCATGCTGACCACATTTAATGAGGTCAACATGCAGAACGTGATTGATCTTCGCAACCAGTACAAAGAACGCTTCGATCAAAAACACCATGTCAAACTGGGCTTTATGTCTTTCTTTGTTAAGGCTTCTATCGAGGCTTTAAAACGCTTCCCGGCCATCAACGCTTCCATTGATGATAACGATATTATCTATCACGGCTACTATGACATAGGCATTGCAGTCAGCACCGAGCGCGGCCTGATTGTGCCGGTACTGCGTGATGCGGATCAACTCGATTTTGCCGGCATCGAGCAAAGCATCGTCGATTTCGGCGCAAAGACCAAAGCCGGAACCTTGACCTACGATGACTTAAAAGGCGGCACCTTCACCATTACCAACGGCGGCATTTTCGGTTCCATGCTGTCCACGCCGATACTCAATCCGCCGCAATGCGCTATCTTGGGCATGCATGCCATCAAGGAGCGTCCCGTGGTTGAAAACGGACAGATTGTTATCAGGCCGATCATGTACCTGGCTTTATCATACGATCATCGGCTGGTTGACGGCCGCGAAGCCGTGCAATTTTTAGTCACCATCAAAGAATGCCTGGAAGCGCCCGCTCACCTGTTGCTTAACATATAACCATGGCAAAAAAACAAGCAAAACTATTTGATGTAATCGTCATCGGCGCAGGGCCTGCCGGTTATTCCAGCGCCATCCGATGCGCCCAGCTTGGCCTAAAAACCGCCTGTATCGACAACTGGTGCGATACAAAAGGCCGGGGCAGCCTGGGCGGCACTTACCTCAACGCCGGTTGTGTTGCGTCTATTGCCTTGCTGGAATCAGCGAAAATTTATCACTCCCTGAACCACGTTCTAAAAGAACACGGCATTCGGACTGAGGCGGTTTCTGTGGATATTGCGCAGATGATCCAGCGTAAAAACAACATTGTCGACACGCTCAGTCGGCAAATTGCCGACTCGTTCGCTGAACACAAAATCGACTGCATTCAAGCTGAGGCCAGACTACTTAATGAGCGGCAGGTGGAAATTACGCCTGTCGATCAATCGGGTATTTCAATACTCGAAGCTAAACATATCATTCTAGCCTCCGGCTCCTCTCCCATCGATTTACCCTGTGCGCCGATTGATAATGAATTTATTATCGATTCCACGATGGCTTTAAATTTCGACGCAGTACCCAAGCGTTTAGCTATTATCGGTGCAGGCGTGATCGGCCTTGAATTAGCCGGGATATGGAACAGACTCGGCGCAGAAACCATTCTGCTGGAAGCGCAGGAAACGTTTTTAAGTCTGGCCGACCAGCAAATTGCGCTGGAGGCTTATCGCATCTACACCGAACAGGGACTGGAACTGCGCTTAGGTGCACGGGTTATTTCAGCTAAAAAAGGCAGTAAAAAAGCCAGTCCTGAGCACAGCCGAAAGGTTACCGTGGAATATCAGGATAGTGACGGTACCCATGCCCTGCGTGTCGATAAACTCATCGTTGCGTCCGGCCGGAAACCCAACACCGATAATCTGGCCGCGGCTGAAGCCGATTTACTGCTTGACGAGAACGGTTATGTCCACGTCGATGAAAACTGCCGCACCACCCTGCCCGGCGTTTACGCCATAGGCGACCTCACCTTACTCGGTCCGATGATTGCCCATAAAGGTATAGAAGAAGGCCTGTTCGTTGCCGAACAAATTGCAGGCCTGCACAACCCTGTCAACTATGGGCTCTTGCCCAACGTCATTTTTACCGAGCCTGAAATTGCCTGGGTAGGCCAGACCGAGCAAGCCTTAAGAGCCATGGGCGAACCCATCAAAATCGGCACCTTTCCATTAAACGCCACAGCTCGCGCTCAAGCCGTAGGCAAAACTGAGGGCATGGTTAAAATCATCGCTCACGCAGAGACCGACACCATACTCGGCGTCCATATCATTGGCACGCAAGCCTCCGAAATGATTGCCGAAGCCGTACTGTCCATGGAGTTTTCCGCCAGCAGCGAAGACTTGGCCAGAACCATCCACGCCCACCCTACCCTAGCCCAAGCCCTGCATGGTGCGGCGCTTGCTCTTAAAAACAAAATCTAACGCTGGAATATCAAGCATCACTCGTGATCGATGCCTGATATTAATACGCCCTTCGACATGCTCAGGACAGGTTTCATTGCGTTCAACACATCTTGTTTTTAAAGCGGTTTTAATGCGTCACCCTGCCTAAAGCCCCATTTCTAAAGCATCCTGCCTTATTTCGTGTCAAAATATGCCTTTGCCTTCATGTATTAAATCGAAAATTTTAAGTCTTTATGAAAATTGCTATTTTGTCCCGTAACCCCAAACTGTATTCGACCTCTCGATTGGTTAAAGCCGCAGAAGCACGGGGCCATAAGGTACGGGTGCTGGATGTGTTGCGTTGCTATATGAATATTACTTCGCATAATCCATCCATCCATTATCGTGGGGAAGACTTAACCGGATTTGATGCCGTTATTCCTCGAATTGGTGCTTCAGTGACATTTTACGGTACTGCAGTACTAAGGCAATTTGAAATGATGAATGTCTTTCCACTCAATGAATCAGTGGCCATATCACGTTCAAGGGATAAATTACGGTCAATCCAGTTACTGGCCAGAAAGGGGATTGGTTTGCCAGTAACTGGTTTTGCTAATAACCCGGATGATATTCAAGATTTAATTTCTCAAGTCGGTGGCGCGCCATTGGTGATTAAACTATTGCAAGGCACTCAAGGAATCGGTGTAGTATTGGCAGAAACCCACAATGCCGCTGAAAGTGTTATTCAAGCTTTTATGGGTCTAAATGCAAACATTATGGTACAGGAATTTATTAAGGAAGCGGGAG
>CAZAUB010000065.1:0-9386 GCA_964488195.1 uncultured Methylobacter sp.
CGATGAAAACGTTTTAGCGAGTTTTCGTATTGATCCGGCGCTATGCCCGGCCCCGAGTCCTCGACGCACAGCCGCAAGTGATGCTCCGTCCCTATCACGCTAACCCTTACCATTCCTTGAGCCGGGGTATATTTGATCGCGTTATCGATAATGTTTCTGATTAAAATATTGATCAGCAGGGTGTTTGCTACGATGGGCACCGCATTGACTTCATCGTATTCCATGTGTATCCGCTTTTTATGCGCCTCAGGGTCGAGTTCCGCAATAATCCGCATCACTTCACGACTGAGCACGGTTGTTTCTTTGGCTAAAAATTCGGTGCCGGATTCAATGCGTGAGAAGGTCAATAACTGTTGCACCATGTAGGTCATGCGATTAACGGCTTGTTCAATCCGCTTGAGCGCCTGATGACGAACCGTCTCATCACTGGTACGCATGGCAACCTGAGCCTGGGTCAGCAGTCCCGCCAACGGCGTTCTTAATTCGTGCGAGGCATCGGCGGTAAAGCGGCGCTCATGTTCAAAGGCCTGCTCAAGCTGGGCAAACAGGTTGTTGATCTCATTGACCACGGGAATGATTTCCTTGGGCAGCTTTTTGCTGGATAGCGGCTTAAGAAAACTGGCTTCCCGTCTGGATAAGGCTATTTCCAGTCGGTTAAGCGGTTTTAAAGAATGCCCGACAATAATCCAGATAACGATGCCCAAAATCGGCAAGCCGACCAGAAACTGCATCACCAATTGCGCCGATATTTCATCGGTTAGTTCGGCACGAATCTCTTCCTTTTGACCGACATGAATAACATATTCGCCATTTGAGCTGGAAATACTGAACACATGCCACAGATGCTCATCGATATTGGTTTCACTGAAACCATGCGTTGCAGAGGAAAAAGCAAACGTGGGCGCGCTTTCCGAACGCAGCAATAATCCGTCAGTTTTTGACCACAGCTGGAAAGCGACTTTTCTTTCGTATTTATGTCCTAAAGCGCTGGCTTCCAAAAGCCCGTCAAATACATCCCATAATTGATCGTCAATATTTTTTTTGCTTAAGCCGTGTGCTGTAAACTCTGGCGAGTTGCCCGAATGCAGTAGTAATTCGTCCTTATTAGCCCAGAGCTGAAAGGCGCTTTGTCTTTTATTTTTACGCCCGGTATAGGGATGTAACCGTTCATCAGTCTGCGTTTGCGCCCAATGTTTGGACAGCGAACCTTCCCGCACCAGACTTTCCACAAATACATGCAGCACTTTGGCCGATTGCGCCAATTCCGCATCAAACAGGCTGGCAACTTCGTCGCGGGTAACTTTATAGCTCATATAGGCCGTCACTCCCCAGATCAACATGGATGCGGAAAGCAGGCTAAACAACAACAGTTGGCGTAGCGAATAATTCATTATTTCTCGGGACTATTCAGTAGGTAGAAAATGGAACGCGGATGACGCGGATGAATATGATGAACGCAGATAATTCAAAAAAATCTTACACATCATCATAAATAATCAGCGTCATCTGCGTTCCATTATATTTTATGGCAGAGTGGTTATTAATCTTCATCGATAATATAACCCACACCCCTGACGGTGCGGATAATGGACGGGTCGAGTTTTTTTCTCAGATGGTGGATATGAACCTCGACGGTATTGCTTTCTACATCCGAATCCCATGAATACAGGCTTTCTTCAAGCCGGGCGCGGGAAATAACCCGGCCGATATTACTCATTAAAAAACTCAGTATCTCAAATTCTTTTTGCGACAGATCAACCTTTTCATCGTTCCAGGTAACCTGATGCGCGGCCGGATCCAAGACGATACCCTTATACTCGATATTGGGAACGCTACGGCCTTCGTTTCTTCTCGCCAATGCTCTTAACCGTGCGCAAACTTCATCCAGTTCAAACGGTTTAATCACAAAGTCGTCGGCGCCGCTATCCAAGCCCTCTACGCGATCGGGAACGGTATCCTTGGCGGTCAAGACCATCACCGGCGTTTCATCTTTACGCGCTCTTAACGCTTTCAAAATATCCAGACCTTCCATATCCGGGAGATTCAGATCCAGTACGATCAACTCATAGCTATTGAGTTTCAGCGCCTCGTCGGCAAGCTTGCCGTTGGTTAGCCAGTCAACCGCATAACCTTCCATTTTTAAACCTTCGACCAGTCCCTCGCCCAGTATTTCGTCATCTTCAACCAGTAACAGTCGCATATCTTCTCGCTTTAAATATAGTTAACCCAACAATGAAGCCCAAAAAGTTGGGTTGCCAAACAGCAGACAACCCAACCTACACAACTAACGTGTTAAACTGACGGCTATTTTAAACCATATAGAAAAAAATCTCTTGCCGCCGCTTAGTCTCTATATCCACATTCCCTGGTGTATTCAAAAATGTCCTTATTGCGATTTTAATTCACACGCGATTAAATCCGATACGCCTGAAACTGAATATATAGCTGCATTGCTGAATGATTTAGCCCTCGACATACAGCGGTATAACATCACTAGGCCAATTAGCAGTATTTTTATCGGCGGCGGCACACCCAGTTTGTTTGCACCTGAATCGATTAGCCGGTTATTACGCGGCATAGAGCAGCTGCTGGTGCTTAAAGAGGGCCTGGAAATCACCCTTGAAGCCAATCCGGGCACTTTTGAAAGCCATAAATTTGCTGAATTCAGGGCGTTGGGTATCAACCGCTTATCGATCGGCATACAAAGCTTTAACGACCCAGTATTAAAAAAACTGGGCCGCGTTCATTCGGCGCAGGAAGCCATTCATGCCGCCGAGATTGCCCACCAGTCAGGGTTTGACAATTTCAACCTGGATTTGATGTTCGGCTTGCCCGATGCAAGTCCTGACAGCAGCAAGATAGACGTAGAAACCGCTATAAGCCTCAAGCCTCCCCATATTTCCTTTTACCAGTTAACCCTGGAACCCAATACCTGGTTTCATAAGTTTCCGCCCAAACTGCCTGATGATGAAACCATCTTCAGCACACAAAAAGATTGCCAGAAAATATTGGCAGATCATGGTTATCAACAATATGAGGTCTCCGCCTATAGTAAACAAGGCTGGCAATGCCTGCATAATGTAAACTATTGGCAGTTTGGCGATTATTTGGGCATAGGCGCGGGCGCTCATGGGAAAATCACTCAGGAATTACCACAATCTATTGTTCGCAGTTTTAAGCCTAAAAGCCCGGAACAGTACTTAAACGACTCGCATCAAAACGGCGGGGCCGAGGTTATTGCGGTAGCGGAGCTGCCTTTGGAATTTATCATGAACCATTTACGCTTAAAGCAGGGTTTTACGTTGGAAGCCTATCAGGCGGCCACAGGTCTTGCGGCAACCACGCTGGAGCCCGCTTTATCCGATTGTGTGAAACAAAACTTGCTTATCCGGCAACATAATCACTATTATTGTTCAGAACAAGGCTGGAATTTTCTGGACAATATTTTAGAGAAATTCATAGTTACTACTTAGCCGACAAAAATAAATAAAAAATAGAACGCAGATGACGCAGATAATTATGATTGAATAAGATTTACAGCATTTTCAAATTCAGTTAATTATTAAAATAGCTACCAGAAAGTGACGGGAGTGCAAGCTTTGCTTGCCAGCGCAGGCAAAGCCTGCACTCCAGCGACAAGGTTATTTTGATGACTTATTAACTAATCAAAGTTGAATTTGCTGTATCTGTGCTTATCATAATTATCTGCGTCATCTGCGTTCCATTGTATTTTAATGGTGCTGAGTAGTTACAATTTATTCCTTAATCCCTGCAAACACACCATTCATACCATCATGCTTGATTACCAAAAAGACTTTATTTCCTACGCGCTGGATTGCGGTGTACTAAAATTCGGCGAATTCCAGTTAAAATCAGGCCGCACCAGTCCATATTTTTTCAATACCGGTTTATTCAATACCGGCGCTCAGCTCGGAAAACTGGGCGAGTTTTACGCTCAGGCCTTGATTCAATCCGGCCTTAAACCGGATATCCTATACGGCCCAGCGTATAAAGGCATCCCATTGGTCAGCGCCACATCGATTGCCTATGCCCGGTTAACCGGCGAAGACATTCCTTTTGCGTTCAACCGCAAAGAAGCGAAAGATCATGGCGAGGGCGGCACTCTGGTGGGTGCGCCGCTACAAGGCAAGGTACTCATCCTTGATGATGTGATTACTGCCGGCACTTCGGTCAGGGAATCTGTCGACATCATAAAAAATGCCCATGCAGAACCGGCAGGCGTTTTAATTGCTCTGGATCGGCAGGAAAAAGGCCAAAATGACGTTTCTGCTATTTCGGAAGTTGAAGATCAATTTGCAATGCCGGTGGTTGCGATCATTACCCTGGCAAATATTATTGAATATTTAACGGCTGATGCTGACGTAGATGCCTCTTTACTCAATGCGATAAAAGCTTATCAGCGCCTTTACGGTATTTAAAAAATACCCAAAAATAAAATTATCTTAAGCTAACAGTTCTTAAGATATAGACTACAATTACTCAAAAAATTACCGTCATTTGACATTTCAACTAACTTATAAAACCATGTTAGCAATAAAAGGCGTGCCATGAGGAATATGGAATTTAAAGAGCAAATGCACGAATATTCGCTATGGCGTGCAAAACTGGTTCAAGCTATAGAGATGTATCACCAATGGCGTGGTCGCTATGGTATGAATGATCCTCACAGCACTGAAACCATTTTAAATATTCTTAATGGTTTGCAATCAGACAGGATCACGCTGGCTTTTGTTGCTGAATTTTCCCGCGGTAAAACCGAGCTGATCAATGCCTTGTTTTTTGCTGAAACAGGCGTCAGATTGCTTCCGTCTTCACCGGGGCGCACCACCATGTCACCTACCGAACTTTTTCATGATGAAAAAGGCGGCAATTATATCCGTTTGCTCAATATCGAAAGCCGCCTTGAAGACATTTCTTTGGCTGAGTTTAAAAAAAATCCGGATCGTTGGACCCAGATTGACCTGGACTGCGACTCGCCAACGCAAATGCAGGAAGCATTTAAGGAATTGGTTGCTACCAAGTTGGTTGATCGGGACATCGCCGACAAGTTGGGTTTGTGGAATGAGCGTGAAGCGGCAGAGCAGGGCATAATCAATCCGGTAAAAGTTGAAATCCCCTGCTGGCGTCATGCCTTGATCAGTTTCCCCCACCCGTTATTAAAAGAAGGCTTATCGATACTGGATACACCCGGCTTAAATGCGCTGGGAACTGAGCCGGAACTCACCTTAAGCATGTTACCCAGCGCTCAGGCCATTATTTTCGTGCTTGCTGCCGATACCGGCGTCACCAAAAGCGACCTGGAAATGTGGCATAACCATGTTTGCCATAATCGTGGCGGCAGTAAACAGGGTTTAGCCGTGGTGATGAATAAAATCGATGCGATGTGGGATGATCTTGTCGGCGAGAACGGCTACGACGATTCCATACACTCACAAATAAAATCTTCGGCGGCTACTTTAAAAGTAAACGAGGATGTTATTTTCCCTGTTTCAGCCAAACAAGCCCTGCTTGCCAAGGTTAAAGGTGATGAGGCTTTGCTGGTAAAAAGCCGTCTGGCTGCATTGGAAAACTATCTTGCCAATGATATTTTAAAACAGCGCAAAAACATTCTGTTGGGAACCATTACTCGCGACATCGGCTTTCTGGTTAATGAGTCGTCCAACTTAACCGGCGCTTCATTGGCAAATGCTGTTGCACAGCTTGAGGAATTCAAAAAAATCGACTTTCAAAATGAGGATATGACCAGCAAATTGATGGCCGAGACACGGGATCGACAAAATCTTTACATGACCAATGTCGAAAACTTTCAGGCCAGTCGCCGGGTTTTTGGCGTTCAAGCCCAGACGATGATTGATTCATTCGCCAAAGAAAAAATCGATGAAATTATCAAAACCACCAAGCACGACATGTCCAAGAGCCTGACAACCTACGGCATGAAGCAAAATATGCGTAAATTATTTGATGAACTGCGTGACCTGTTGCAGGACGCTGTCGATATTACCAATGAAACCCGGCGTCTGGTAACGGCGATACATAAAAAATTCAAGGATGAATACGGCTTTAAGGAGATCGAACCGCAGCTGTTTTCGATCAAGCAATATCAGATTGAGCTGGAACAGATTTTTGATGAAGGCGAAGCATTTCGTTCCAGCGCCAAAACCACGATGTCAGAACAAAGCATTGTTATCAACAAGCTTTACAGCACACTGATCGCCAAGGCCAGAAATATACTTAGACAGGCGAATGCTGATGCCACAACATGGAGTAACGGCGTTTTAACGCCGTTGATGCATCAAATTAAAGACCATAAAAAACAAATAGAAGGTCGATTACAAATGCTGAGAAAAATTAACGAATCGAAAGGCAGCATTATTGAAAACATTGCCAGCCTTGAAGCGGAGCTGGAGCCGTTAAAGCGGCAGCGCAACGAGTTGGCCACCATCATTAGCGCCATGCAATTGGACGTTAAAGGTTAAACCGGCTCACGCTGTTTGAGCCTTACATCTTATTCTTTTCTAAAAATCAAATCCCATACACTGTGTCCTAAGCGTATGCCGCGCTGCTCAAATCTTGTTAACGGGCGATATTCCGGGCGCTCGCAATAGTCGCCGGTAGGGCTGGCATTACTGATACCAACACCGGCCGACAATACTTTTAACATGTTTTCCGCGTAATTTTGCCAATCGGTCGCCGCATGAAAATAACCGTCCGACTTCAATTTCCTAACTAATAATTCAACAAAACTGGAACGGACGATACGCCGTTTATGATGCTTCTGTTTCGGCCACGGATCGGGAAAGAACAAATGCACGCCAGCCAGACTATTGTCGGCAACCTTGTGCTCGATAATATCAATGGCATCGTGACAATAGATTCTAACGTTAGTGAGGTCTTGTTGATCCAGCAGCAGCATTAAATGTCCGACACCCGGTCTATGCACTTCAATGCCGATATAATTATTATCAGGATTATCCGCTGCCATCTTCGCCAGACTGTCACCGGTACCGAAACCTATTTCAACAATCAGCGGCGCTACACGGCCAAAAACCTGGTTAAAATCGTAGTCGGCATCAGGGTCGAGACAATACTTGTCCCAATGAGTATCCAAAGCCATGCACTGCCCTTGGGTAATGCGTCCTTGCCGACGAGTAAAGCTGCGGATTCTATGCGGGGGATTTTTTTCAGGAGAAAGCATAATAACTAAGGGGCAGAAAAGGCGCCCAGCCGGGCACCCCTACAAAATTAAAAAAATAAACCGTCTATCGGCGATGAGGCAGAAGCAAAACGCCTACGCGGCATACGTCCCGCTAAAAACGCTTCCCTGCCGGCTTCGATACCTTTGCGCATGGCCGAGGCCATCAGTATCGGATTTTTAGCGGCGGCAATCGCGGTATTCATCAAAACCCCGTCGCAACCCAGCTCCATCGCAATTGCGGCATCGGATGCCGTGCCGACACCGGCATCGACCAAAATGGGCACCGTGGCATTTTCAACAATAGTCAAAATATTATAGGGATTACGCACCCCCAAACCCGAACCAATCGGCGCGGCCAGCGGCATGACCGCCACGCAGCCAATATCTTCCAGCCTTTTGGCCGCAATCGGGTCATCATTGGTGTACACCATCACGTCAAAGCCGTCTTTAACCAGCAGTTCAGCGGCTATATAAGTTTCCGCTACATCGGGAAACAAGGTAAGTTGATCGGCCAATACTTCCAGCTTGACCAGCTTGTGGCCGCCGAGCAATTCCCGACCCAAACGACAGGTTCTTACTGCATCTTCCGCGGTATAACAACCGGCGGTATTGGGCAGAATGGTGTATTTATCCGGCGAAATGACATCCAGCAAATTAGGCTCGCCGGGATTCTGTCCGATATTGGTACGGCGAATCGCCACCGTCACAATTTGAGCGCCGCTGGCTTCAATTGCTAGACGGGTTTCTTCCATATCCTTATATTTGCCGGTGCCGACCAGCAATCTTGAATGGTACTTGACCCCGGCAAGCATAAAGGAATCATCCTGTCCGCCGCCAATCGCATGGACAATTTCCAGGCGATCCCCGGCCTGTAACACCTGTGTGGCATATTGCTGGAACGGCAAAATTTCTTTATTCAACTCAATCGCAATTTTTTTGCCGGTTAAGCCCAGCTCGGCAACCACATCGGCAACCTTGCTGTTTTCAGCGCAGTCGCGGGTTTCGCCGTTCACATAAACTATCATCTGCTCAAACTCCGGCTGGTATCCACGGTTCTGCGTTTTTGCACCGCTTGCGCCAGCTCTCTTAACAACGGAACGGTATCATCCCAGGACAAGCAGGCATCGGTAATGCTTTGGCCGTAGACTAACGGCTGGCCGTCAACAACCTTTTGACTGCCTGCTTTAAGATGGCTCTCGATCATCACGCCCATAATCCGGTGGTCGCCGTTGGCGATTTGTCCGGCGACATCATCGCCGACGATCAACTGCCGCTGGCACTGTTTCAAGCTATTGGCATGACTGAAATCGATCATGATATTCGGCTTTAAGTCGGCATTTGCCAGGCCTTCTGCAACCTGTTCCACACTGACCGCATCATAATTAGGGCGATCGTTGCCGCCTCTTAAAATGATATGCACGTCTTCGTTTCCGGTGGTTGAAAAAATCGCCGAATGACCGGCTTTATTCAGCGAGATAAAATGGTGCGGACTCATCGCCGCGCCTATCGCATCAATGGCGATTTTTATCGTACCGTCGGTGGAGTTCTTGAAGCCGATAGGGCAAGACACGCCCGAAGCTAATTCGCGGTGTCCCTGGCTTTCGGTGGTTCTGGCGCCAATTGCGCCCCAGGCGATCAAGTCGGAAACATATTGCGGCGTGATTAAATCCAGGTATTCGGTTGCGGCTGGAACGCCCGCTTCATTCACATCCAACAACAAGCGTCTGGCGATGCGCAGGCCTTTGTTGATATTAAAACTGGAATCCAGGTCAGGGTCGTTAATCAGGCCTTTCCAGCCCACCGTGGTGCGCGGTTTTTCAAAATAGACCCGCATCACGATCACCAGATCATCTTCCAACTCGTCTTTAACCACTTTCAAAAGTCGGGCATATTCATGCGCAGCTATTGGGTCATGAATTGAGCAAGGCCCCACCACCACGACCAGCCGATCGTCCAGGCCGGACAGTATTTTGTGTATGTCTTGTCTGGCCAGCGCAGTTGTTTGCGCAGCGGCCTCGCTAATCGGCATTTCAGTATGAACCTGAACCGGGGCTATGACTTCTTTAGTCGCGCAAATTCTCAAGTCGTCAGTGTTATATTTTGTTTGCATGAAAGCTATCAACCCGCTGTGGGATTATTGTCAGAAATTATCATTTTAACCGATTTTAAA
>CAZAUB010000066.1:0-9383 GCA_964488195.1 uncultured Methylobacter sp.
CGCCTTGCTCGTGGTGGCGCCGCCGATCAGCAGCGGCACCTCGAACCCTTCGCGCTCCATCTCCCGCGCAACGTGCGCCATCTCGTCCAGCGACGGGGTAATCAAGCCGCTTAAGCCGATAATATCGACGTTTTCCAAGCGCGCGGTTTGCAGAATCTTTTCGGCGGGTACCATCACGCCCATATCAATCACGTCATAGTTATTGCATTGCAAAACCACGCCGACGATATTTTTGCCGATGTCATGCACGTCGCCTTTGACGGTTGCCATCAGGATTTTGCCGTTGGTTTGCCGTTCGCCTGCCGCTTTATCGGCATCCATAAACGGCATCAAATAAGCTACTGCTTTTTTCATCACCCGCGCCGATTTGACCACTTGCGGCAGGAACATTTTACCCGCGCCGAACAAGTCGCCGACCACGTTCATGCCGTCCATCAACGCCCCTTCAATGACGTGTAAGGGCCGCTCGGCTTCCAGTCTTGCCTGCTCGGTATCTTCGTCGATGTGATCGGTGATGCCCTTAACCAGCGCATGTTCCAGACGCTTGGACGTAGGCCAGCTGCGCCACTCCAGATCCTGCTCTTTTCCGGCGCTGCTGCTACCGTCGCCGCGATATTTGTCGGCCAGTTCCAGCAATTTATCGGTGCCGCTGCCGTCGTGCCGGTTTAATACCACGTCTTCAACCGCATCACGCAGATCTTTGGGTATATCCTCATAAATCGCCAACTGCCCGGCATTGACGATGCCCATATTCATGCCCGCCTGAATTGCATGGTATAAAAATACCGCATGGATCGCTTCCCGCACCGGGTTATTGCCCCGAAACGAAAACGATACGTTGGAAACGCCGCCGGAAATCAGCGCGTAGGGCAGGGTGCGCTTAATCTCGCGGGTGGCTTCAATAAAATCCAGGCCGTAATTGTTGTGTTCATCAATGCCGGTGGCAACGGCGAATATATTGGGATCGAAAATGATGTCTTCGGGCGGGAAGCCGACTTGTTCGGTCAATATTTTATAAGCCCGCTGACATATCTCGATTTTCCTGGCTTTGGTATCGGCCTGTCCGTCTTCATCAAAAGCCATCACGATAACCGCCGCACCATAACGGCGTACCAGCTTGGCGTGTTCGATAAATGCGGCTTCGCCTTCTTTAAGCGAAATGGAATTGACCACGCCTTTGCCCTGTATGCATTTAAGACCGGCTTCCAAAATATCCCACTTGGACGAGTCCAGCATAATCGGCACTTTGGCAATGTCCGGCTCGGACGCAATCAGCATCAAAAAGCGCACCATCGCTGCTTTGGAATCCAGCATGCCTTCATCCATATTGATGTCGATAATTTGCGCGCCGTTCTCAACTTGCTGTTTGGCGACATCCAGCGCCGCTTCAAAATCGCCTTCGATAACCAGTCGCTTGAACGCTGCCGAACCCGTAACATTAGTGCGCTCACCGACATTGACAAATAACGAATTCGGCCCGATATTCATCGGCTCGAGCCCTGATAATCGACACTGTTTGGGTATCTCCGGGACTATTCTGGGACTGTATTTTTGTACGGCCTCGACTATCGCTTTAATATTTGCAGGCGACGTTCCGCAACAACCGCCGATAATATTCAGGTAGCCGTTTTTCGCCCAATCGGCCAACTCTGCGGCCATCGCTTCGGGCGTTTCATCGTATTCCCCAAACTCGTTAGGCAAACCCGCATTGGGGTGGGCGGAAACGTGCGTATCCGCAATAGACGATAATTCAGCGATATACTGGCGCAATTCTGTTGCGCCTAACGCGCAGTTAAAGCCGAAAGAAATCGGCTCTACATGTTTGAGTGAATTCCAGAAAGCGGCAACGGTTTGTCCAGACAATGTTCTGCCGGACGCATCGGTAATCGTGCCGGAAATCATCACCGGCAGTTTATAGCCAATCTTTTCAAAAACTTGTTCGACCGCAAAAATAGCAGCTTTGGCATTTAAGGTATCGAAGACGGTTTCAATCAGAATAATATCCGCGCCGCCGTCAATCAAGCCATGAGTGGCTTCCGTATAGGCTATGACTAAGTCGTCGAAAGAAATATTGCGAAAGCCCGGATCGTTGACATCGGGCGACATGGATGCCGTGCGGTTGGTAGGGCCTAATACGCCAGCGACGAAACGGGGTTTCCCCGGGGTCTTTTGGGTGTATTCATCAGCGGCTTGCTTTGCCACACGTGCCGACTCGACATTGATCTCATACGCCAGCGATTCCATTTTGTAATCAGCCATCGCGATGCTGGTCGCATTGAAGGTATTAGTTTCAACAATGTCGGAACCAACTTCAAAATATGCGCTATGAATGGCTTTAATGATGTCCGGCTGGGTCAACGACAACAGATCGTTATTTCCCTTAAGATCGACATCCCACTGGGCAAAACGCTCGCCGCGATAATCTTTTTCTTCCAGCTTGTAGCTTTGGATCATCGTGCCCATCGCGCCATCGAGAAATAAGATTCTTTGGGACAAGCACTGCTTTAATAATTCTGTTTTGCTCATAGGGTCGGGCCAGGGTTTATGGGTTTGGATATAATCATTGCTTAAAACACAACCAAGCACTATTATTTTTTACTCTATTGCCGGAGATGAGCATGTCAAAACCAACGATTACTCAAGTCATAAAGAGCGTTCTAGCTGCTGCCATTGGCGTACAAAGTGACGATAACAGGCAAAAAGACTTCGAACAGGGATCTCTTTCAACTTATATTATTGCGGGATTGATTTTTACTGTGCTTTTCGTTTTGGGTCTCATCTTTCTTGTGTCTACCATTTTGGGCACACACATTTAGAAATCAGCACCTATAACCCGCAACCATAAAAAAAGCCCAAGCATCACTTGGGCTTTTTTTTATGGACAGCTTTAATAGCTTACTTATCGGACGTTTTAAAACTTTGTTTTATGCTCTGAAACATTTCTTTAATGTCGCTAAATAAATTGCCAACTGTAATCGGCTCTTTGGTAATAAATTTTATCCGAACCAGCGCTGCCGCTAAAAAGCCGACGATTTGCGGCATTAATTCCATGTACACTGAAAGTAAAACGCCGCCAAAGCCCTGAAAACCGCCTTCATTTTTTCTATCGCCGATACTGGTTAAGTCGCGTTCGTAGTCGCTGCCGCCTTCGCCGCCCCTTATGGCTTCCATGATATAAAGATTGACATCAATAAATCCCAGTTGCACTACAAAAAAGACAACCGCGCCAATCGCGACCCACATCATTACATTACTCGTTTTTGCTCTCATAGCCGACTGGTAAATCCAGAGAGCTACAAAAATCATTACAATACCACCTATCATAGCTATATCCTTTTTTAAGTTATTTTTTTGTTAGAAAGAAGAAATATGCACACTTTAATATCATGTTTGAATCATCTTTTTCAATCACCTTGCAGGATTCATATTTTTCCCGTCCAGGAGCTACCTGCTTTTTAATTTCCCCATTTTCGACGGAATATTTAATCGCAATCTTCAGCGCACTGATCCGTCCAGCGACATCAGATGCCGTTGACATAAGGGTTCCATCCGGTCTGAATTCCCATTCCTGGGTCACGGCCTTTTTTTGACCCGTTAACGTAACTGCTTCATCATGAAGATTCCATTTCCCTAAAATTTCAGAATTATCTTTTAGTTGAACGTCAGCGTTTGCTGATAACGTAAAGAAAATTGCGACCAGTGGTAATATTTTAACGCATCTATTCATCATAATTCCTTATCTTAAAATGTATCAACACTCAAAAAACAGATTTTAAACTATACCACACTGGCTATCGAGCAATAAATTTTCAACCGGGAACAATATTTACATCTTATCAATGAAAGCACACAACAATAAGCCTTGACTTTAACTTTCCCTAAAGTATTATGCTCATTCCGTTTGCTATGTAATTAGCAATATTTCTAAAAACACAAAATTATAGGTAGGACATCCCATGGGAGCGATCTTAGATATCACCGAAATGTTAAAAGAACCAGCTGGTATGGTCGGCGCGGTTGTAGTTATAGCTGCTGGCTACTTCCTCGTAAAGTGGGTATTCGCCGAACACCCAGATGACGAAAAATAAGTCTTAACCGATTTAATCTTAACTTAGGCCGCTCACTTCAATTCTTTATGAATTGAGTGCGGCCTTTGTTTTGTCCGCACATTTCAATACATAACCCCCACAATTCTTATATAATTTATACATCCTCCCGATTTTCCGAATCATGAAATGTATAAACTTATCTCCGCTAAAATTTTAGAACTCCATTCCAAACAAGTTCCTGCTACAGGCATAGGCTTATTCCGGATTTTTTACGGCCTAATCACGCTACAGGAAATTATTTTCCTGCTGTATTTTAATCATTTAATTTTCGACCCTATCCCCTATATAGATGTCGAATTCCCCATGATTCCTTTTTTCTTGTGTCTTTGGGGCGTTATTGCCGCTTTTATTGTGGTCGGCTACCGCTACCAATTTGCAATGACCTGCAATTACATTATTTGGATTATTTTTGTTAATTTTACCCCGATGCAGCGGGATTTTGATGGCGGCTTTGATTTATTCATGATCGGAGCAGGTTTTTTTCTGCTTTTTATGCCCGGAGACCGGGCATTTTCAATCGACAATCTTCGCCGTAAGCTGAGTACGCCTCTTACTCATTACAGCACCTACCCGAAGCCGACTGTCTCTGCTCTTGCCTACACCCTGCCCGTTGTCGTGTGTCTGGGCTTTCTGTACTTTGACTCAGCTATACACAAAATGTTTGCCGAACACTGGCGCAACGGCCTTGGCACTTGGCTGCCCGCAACGCAGCCTTATTATATTTCAGCCATCGACATGTCGTATTTGCTGAACAATGAGCTGCTACAAAACATCCTAGGTTATACAATTTTAATCTTTCAATTTACCTTTATCTTCTTTTTTGCCCAGCGCCGGTTACGCATAGTCTATTTATTGGTCGGACTTGGACTTCATCTTGGCATTACCTTGTCGTTTAATATTTATCCTTTTGGCTTGGGGATGCTCAGCTTTTATACCTTACTGATCCCTTTTAAGTGGTGGCGATGTATCGGCCGGCTGGTTACGGCAAAACAGCCATCGCTTACCGTATTTTATGACCAGCTGTGCCCGTTGTGTAATCGTACCGTCCTGATCTTTAATCATTTTGATCTATTCAGCTGCATAGACTTTAAAAGCGCCCAGGAACATGCCGCACATTACCCGGCGCTCGCTGCCATCGATAATGAAACCCTATTAACCGACTTATATGCACTGGATTGCACGGGCCGCATTTATTCAGGAGTTGACACTTATAGTCAGATTTTTATAAAAATGCGCTATTTATTTCCGATCGGCATTATTTTGAGTCTTCCGGGAATTCATCAATTGGCCTTAAAAAAATACCGGTCTATTGCCGATACCCGCAATCGCATCCCGTGCTCATCCGCCTGCCCGACGCCACAAGCCCTGCCGGACACCACTCTATACCATCAGTTTTTTGAAGAGGTTGCAACGCAAAAACCGAATGCATTTTCCAGAAAGCTTTCAAAAATATTGATTGCGCTACTCATTTTGCAATTAAACAGCTCCATTCATTACGGGCTTATTTACAGGTTTAATGCTGACAGCCCTCAGAACCCTATCTCACAAGCCAGCAACGCTGTTTTAATGGTCTCGCAGACCTTTTTAGGCATTACCCCGCACGCGCTTTATCTGCACGACCATTTTACCGGCTACGATCATATTTTAGCGATCACCTATACCGACCAAGATGGCGCTGAACACTGGCTTCCTTTTGTCAATGAACAAGGATGCCTTCTTGCCCCCAACTGGGGCCGCGTTCATTCCATGTGGGCAAATATTGCCGTTACGCCAAATATTGACAACAAACGTTTGCATAAATTTATCATGAAAGTCACCGCTTTTTGGGGGCAGAAAATCGGTTTGAACCTTGATAACGCCGTTTTCAACATAAAACTCAAGAAAATAAGTGCGCCTTCTTACTGGGTTCAAGATCAATTGCACAAGAATTTAACATCTCAGTGGACCGCTATCGGAACGGCAAAATGGATAAACAATCAAATCTCTTTTGATTTGCCTGACAATATTAATGAGCTTTAACTGCGCAGATAATTATTCAATTTTTATTATTGCATCATCATTCCAGTCATGATATAAAATACACGTGCTTTAATTTAATGGCGCAACTTAATAAAAATAATTGAAACCCCTTTGGAGGATATTCTTATGAATAAAATTTTATCTCTTATAGCTATGGCACTGATGATTATTGGCTTAACTGGCTGCTTGGACGAGCCAGATGGTTCTAAACAAAGACCAGGCGCTTCTAGTTCTTTTCAGCTGTAAATCGAATTCTTAGCAGTACCAAAAAACCTTGTAGGGGCGACCGGCCGGTCGCCCCTACGAGGTTTTTTGTTTTTACCAGCCTTAAATTTGCTTGAAAAATACAAGCTCGAATTTACCAGACCCTTCTCAATCGCCGTACCGTCTACACATAATACCCCCACCAACTTTTGTTAAAGCCGCTTAACGAGCTTTAAGCGTTCACGCTACCCATAATTAAACTTCGCTGCACTTACCCAGACGAAAATTATTTTCTCCAGAATTCCGGTACAAATAAAATAACAATGGAAAATATCTGTACCCGGCCCAACAGCATTGCAAAGATACAAACACCCGTTTGAATGTCGCTCAGACTGGCGTAATTGGTCGCAGGCCCCACTTGGTTGAGACCGGGGCCGGCGTTGTTGAAACAGGCTATAATCGCCGAAAACGCGCTGATAAAATCCATACCGCTCAATAGCAGCATGAATACTAAAATGACGATGCTGATAAAGTACAGGAAAATAAACCCGGTCACGGAGGCGACAATTTTATTGTTCACCACGGTGTCGCCTATTTTCATGGATCTAACCGCAAAAGGATGAATAAATTTGAACAGCTCCAGACGCGCCTGCTTCATTAGGATGATGGTGCGAATCATCCGAATACCGCCGCCGGTGGAGCCGGAAGACGCCGAAACGCAACTTAAAAACAACATCCACATCGGCACAAAAATAGGCCACTGATTAAAGTCCTGGGTGGCAAAGCCGCAATCGGTAGCGATGGTGACCAGATTAAACGTTGCATGGCGTAACGCGGTCAAATAGTCCGAATAGGTGCCGGCATGCCACAGCACCGCAGCCGTTACCAGACAGCTCCCCAGCACCAGAATGAGAAAAGCTCTTGCCTCCCTGTCATCGATATAAGGGTTGAATGACAACTTTCTAAGCGCTACAAAATGGGTGGCAAAATTGATCGCCGCCAGCAATTGGAAGATGGTTAACACCATCTCGATGGACAGCGAATTGAAAAATCCGACACTACTGTCATGGGTAGAAAAACCACCTAGACTCATTGCAGAAAAGGCATGACAGATCGCATCAAACCAGTTCATACCCGCCAAGCGCAAGGCGACAATGCAGGCCAGGGTGATGCCCGCATAGACCAGCCACAAAGCTTTAGCCGTTTGCGCTATGCGCGGCGGCAAGTCGGATTCCTTGACCGTTCCCGGCGATTCCGCAATATACAACTGCATGCCGCCGATACCCAGAATGGGCAAAATAGCAACCGCAAAGATAATGATGCCCATGCCCGCTATCCAATTCAGCTCATGCCTCCAGAGATTTATCGACATCGGCAACTGGTCAAGACCGCTAAATATGGTCGACCCGGTTGTCGTGAGACCGGAAACGGTCTCAAAATAAGCGTCGATAAAACTTAAGGCCGGCTGATAAATCATCAGCGGTAAGGTGCAAAACACCGGCGTTACTGACCAGGTAATCGCCACCATCAAAAAACCGGTCTGCCTTGACACCTTTTTGGGTACGCTTAGCGTCGGAATAAACATCAACGCACCCAGCAGCAAGGTAATTAAAGTGCCCTGAAAAAAAGCAGTGCCGGCACCGTCATCAGCTATGGCGGAGGTCAGCAAACAAGTGGACATCAAGCCGCTGAACCCGATGGTGACTAAACCGAAAATATTGATGATAGTAAGGATGACATTCATGAGATTAGGTTCAAGGCGAAAGGTTCAAGGCGAAAGGTTATGGGTTAAGGTTTTCGCCTTTCTCATTATAGGGGCTGGAATTTTTTCTCGATGTTGACGACCAGTTTTTTATCCATCACAAACATGACTACATGATCGCCTTCTTCAAACACCGTATCGCAGTGTATGGAAATAACCTGCTTGTCGCGTATCAAAGCACCCATCACAATGCCTTCAGGAAAACTGATAGCATCCACCCGCCGCCCAACAACCGAATTCAGATCGTTGCTTTGGTGTGCAATAGCCTCAATAGCCTCAGCGGTGCCACCGCAAAGGGAGCTGACTTGCGCCACGTCACCACGACGCACATGCTTTAGAATACTGCCGAGTGTTTCCTGATTGGGCAGCACAGCAACATCAATGCCTGTTCCGGGCAGTAGTTTGCTGTACGAGACATGGTTGAGCAAACAGATAGCCTTGCGCGCGCCCAAACTTTTCGCCAAAGAGGCGGAGACAATGTTGACGCCGTCATTTTCGGTAATCGCACAAAATAAATCCGTACTGTCGATAGACTCATCAAGCAACAGCGATTCATCGGCGCAATCGCCAAGAAGCACCACCGTGCGCTCAAGATCGTTGGCTATCTTGTGAGCGCGCCGGGGATCTTTTTCAATAATTTTTACCTGATGATCGCTTTCCAATGCCTGCGCCAAACGCTTGCCAACATGACCGCCGCCCGCGATGATAATTCGCTTTAACGGAGCCTCCAGTTTATTCAATTCCTTCAATACTCGATGCACTTCTTCGCGCGGTGCCACGAAAAAAACCTCATCGCCCGTTTCAATAACGGCTTCACCGCTTACTACCAGTGGAATACCTTGCCGAAAAATAGCCACCACGCGAATTTTGCCGCCGACCAGACGGTCTTTCAGGGTCTTGATCTCTTTACCCGTTAAGGAACCGTCCGCCACCACCTTGACCGAAAAAAGCCGCACCAGACCATCGGCGAAATCAGAAATGTGCTGAACGCCGGGAAACTCGATTAAATTACGGATAGCCTCCATGACAATCTGTTCCGGGCTGATCACTATATCCACCGGAATACCGTTCGGGCCGAACAATTGCGGATTGTTCAGGTAATCGACGGCGCGTACCCGCGCAATCGTTTTCGGCCGACTGTACAGCGCATTAATGATTACACAGGCCAGCATATTGGTCTCGTCGCTGTCGGTAACTGCGATAATAATGTCGGCAGTCCGTGCGCCAGCCTGTTCGAGTACCCTCGGATGGGCCGCGTTACCGGCAACCGTGGCAATATCGAAACGCTC
>CAZAUB010000067.1:0-9310 GCA_964488195.1 uncultured Methylobacter sp.
CCTCCTGCATCCATGCAGTCGTGGATACCGGCACAAATCTGTCTGGAACAGATTTGCATTAACCCGAAGGGCGTCAGGCAGGAAGCCTGACGTGAATCCCTGCCGGTATGACGGCTTAACTTAATGGCAGTGGGCTTAATGCGTAGGATGTGCTGAACGCAGTAAAGCCTGTCCTGAGCATATCGAAGGGGGCATCAATATCGCGACCGATGCACCTCGTACGAGCCGGTTAGCGTTTTTTAACTAAAACTCTTCCCAGTCATCGCTGGAAGACTGTGGGATTAGTTTAGGTTTGGCTGCTACCGGGTTTTTAGTTGCTCCCGTCCTAGCCGGTGTCGTTTCTTTTTGTGGCGGCGCTACATGCAAAGAACGGGCAGGCTTGGCTTGAGGCATGCCTCCATGCGCACTCCGGGAGTAACCATCCACTTTGAATTGCGCTACTGTGCCCGATAGGCTTTGTGCCTGTTCTTCCAGCGATTCCGCTGCAGCGGCGGCTTGTTCTACCAGAGCGGCATTTTGCTGGGTCACGTCGTCCATTTGGCTGATGGCCTGGTTGACTTGTTCGATGCCGGCTGATTGTTGCGCTGAAGCGGCGCTGATGCCAGACATCATGACGGTAACGCCGCTAATGGATTTGACGATTTCTTCCATGGTTAGCCCTGCTTGTGCTACCAATTTACTGCCGCCGGAGACTTTTTCTAGCGAATCATTAATCAGGATTTTGATTTCTCCGGCAGCCGCAGCGGCGCGTTGCGCGAGGTTGCGCACTTCTACGGCCACCACGGCAAAGCCCCGGCCTTGGTCGCCGGCGCGTGCCGCTTCGACGGCGGCGTTGAGGGCAAGAATGTTGGTTTGGAAAGCAATGTCGTCGATGACCGAGATAATGTCGCCAATCTTGCGTGAAGAATCGTTAATATCATCCATGGTCAGAACTACTTGGCCGACCACTTCGACGCCTTTGCCGGCTATATCGGAGGCGTCAATGGCAAGTTGGTTGGCCTGCTTGGCATTTGCGGAGTTATGCTGCACAGTGGAGGTCAGCTGTTCCATACTGGCCGCTGTTTGTTCCAGGCTGGCGGCTTGCTCCTCGGTGCGATGCGACAAATCATTGTTACCTGAGGCAATTTCTTTAGCCCCGGTGTTAATATTGTCAGTGGCTTCTTTGATTTGACCGATGATTTCTTTGAGTTTTTCCACCGTGGTATTGGCGTCATCCTTGAGTTGCCCGAAGCTGCCGGCATAGTCATTGGTGATGGCTTGGGTCAGGTCGCTACGGGACAGTGCGCCCAGTACCCGCACCACATCATTGATCCCGTTTTCGGTAGTTTCCAGCAGCTCATTAAGCCCTTCACCCAGCTGCTTAACGAAGCCCTCTTTATCCTGCATTTCAATGCGCCGGGTGAAATCGCCCATGACCGCACCCTGCACAATGGCAGCCACTTCCTGTTCTACTGCGACTTCAATAGTACGATCATGCCATTCGGCCACAGTACCCAGCCGCTGGCCTTGTTCGTTAACCATCGGGTTGGCAGTCACCACCATGGAACGGTTGCCCAGCAACATGCTGGCTTTATAGGTGCCCGTTAAGGATGAGAGCAACTGAGCCTGATGCGCTGGATTTTTGTGAAAACCATCAATATTGGTACCCACCAAATTGGCAACAGAGAAATTCGGCAATTGCTTGCGGATGTCCGCTTCGGTCTTGCCAAGAATATCAACCACCGGTTTGTTGATATAAATGATGTTACGGGCGTTGTCGGCAATCATCACGCCGGTACAGATGCTGTCCAGCGCAATCTTGACCCGCAGGTTCTCGTCGGAGATACGTCTGATTTCCGCCACATCAAAATTGAGGTTGACCTGCATCGCTTTAAGAGATTCCAGCGCCTTGCCAATTTCATCCTGACGTTCAATTTCAATGATATTGTTGTAATTGCCTTGGGCGATCTGAACGAAGTGGCCGGCAGCGGCATCCAGCGGGCGCACAATGGCGCGGATCAGGGTTATGCCCATCCACAAGATCAGTGCGATACCCGCCGCGATCAAGCCGATGGCGATGTTGCGGATGTTGTCATAACGTGAGTTGGCTGCCTCGAACTCCTGCTTGGCGACGTCGAGCTGCAGTTGCAAAAGATTCAGAACGCCTTCACCAACCGGTTCGTAGAGAGGGCGAATCTTGTCCACAATGACGTTATTAGTTTGCATAATGTCGTTGGCGCGTAGCGCCGCGATGGCCGGTTTCAGGCCTTCCACGACGAAGCGCTTTCTGTCTTCGGCGAACTTTTCAGCCAGTTTCTTTTCCTCAGGTGTGAGATAAGTAGCCATGTATGCATCCCAGGTCTTGGTGATTTCCTGGATGTTTTGTTCCACTTCAGTGGTGATTTTTTGAATCACCTCGGGTGTTGGTGTGCTAAGGGCGGAGGTAATACGCACCCGGTTGATCAATAGCAGTTTCTGGATAGAGGCAAGTTGGCCCATCGGAATCGTACGGTCTTCATACACCGTGCGCAGGCCTTCATTGGCCTTGCTCATGCCCTGCAAACCCATACCGCCAATGACCAACAACAGAATCGACATGGTTGCGATGACTGTTGTTAAACGGGATTTGATATTGAGATTCTTAAACATGTTAAGTTTCTTCAACAAAGTTGATTTGACGACTTTTCCATCCTGTATTTTCAGATTGCCCGCCTTGCCTTCGCGAAATAGCCGGTAGGCATTATTTGCCGCTTCGATTTGCGCATGGCCGGGTTTGCTACGGACAGACATGTAGCCGACCAGCTGATTGTTTTTGTATGTAGGAGTGGCATTGGCTAACACCCAGTAATAATCGCCGTTTTTACAGCGATTTTTGACCAGCCCGGTCCATGTGCGGCCTGCTTTCAGCGATTTCCACAAATCTCCGAAAGCTTCCGGCGGCATGTCCGGATGGCGCACAACATTGTGTGATGCACCGATCAACTCTTCCTTGGTAAATCCACTGATTCTGATGAAGTCCTCGTTGACATAGGTAATTACCCCTTTCAGATCGGTTCTTGAAACTATGGAATCACTCTCCATAAGGGTGTATTCCACGCTGGTTACCGGCATATTGATTTTCATAAGCTGTCTCCTATTATTTTCGTTTGGAAGGGTGGTTTATAAGATTATTATTTAATGTCATTAGGTTCTTTGGCAGTCATAGGCACTGTTTGCACAGGCAGGACATGTTGTTGCAGATTGTCTATGTGTTTCATCTCAAGCATTCCTATAGGTGGCGGTTTTTTGCAAGACTTTGCGGATCAGATCGATCAGTTCAGGCACCTCAAACGGCTTGGTCAGATAAGCTAGAAAACCAGCCTTTAGCCCTGCCTCAACATCGTCAGGCATGGCCGCAGCGCTCACGGCAATCACCGGGATGTCGGCCGTGTCCGGATTGGTCTTGAGTGTATGCAGCGCCTCCAGGCCGCTCATGCCGGGCAGGTTGATGTCCATCAGCACCAGATCCGGCTGAGCCTCATGGATCATTGCCAGCCCGATTTCGGCGTTTTCGGCGGTTAGCAGCTCAATGTCTGGAAGTATGCGGAAAACATTTTTCATGACCTCGATATTGATCGGGCTGTCCTCAATGTAGAGAACGCGCCCGCTGACCGGCCCGCTTTTATCCAAGACATCTCCGCTTGCTTCAAAAGACGGCACTGTGGAGGTTTTGTAATCGGATGCGGCAAGAGGCAACTCGATCCAGAATAGGCTGCCGACGCCCACGGTGCTGTCGAAACCGATTCTCCCGCCCATGGATTCAATCAGTCGTTTGCAAATGACAAGGCCGATTCCGGCACCTTCGATAGACGTTCTCTCAGCACCCAATCGCTGGAACGGCTGGAATATCTCTGAACGGTGCTCATCGGATATGCCCATGCCCGTATCGGCGACGGTGACGCGCACAGAGTCTCCAATCGCATCGCAGGACAGGGTCACGCTGCCGCCCTCTCGGTTGTACTTGATCGCATTGGACAGCAGGTTCAGTAGTATCTGCCGTACACGCGGCAGGTCGGCATGCACATGCATTTCTGTCGGACAGCATTGCTGAATGGCAATATGCCGTGCGCCGGCGGTAGGTAGCGACAGCGACACCGTTTCGTCCATCAGCGGCGACAGTGCAACGATTTCGATGTTGAGATTCAGTTTGCCGCTTTCAACACGTGCCAGATTGAGGATTTCGTTAATCAAGGTAAGCAGGTGGCGACCGCTGTTGATGATGTATCCAATCGCCTCTTTCTGGTCATCAACCAGCGGCGTCAGCTTGTTCATTTCCAGCAATTGCGCGAAGCCGATAATGGCGTTGAGCGGTGTACGCAGCTCGTGACTCATGTTGGCGAGAAAGTCGGATTTGGCACGATTAGCCGTTTCGGACATCTCCTTGGCTAAGGTAAGTTCGGTGATATCGCTGATGACGGCCTGTGCCAGCCCATGCTCGATAGGCGTCAGAATTAGCTGCAACCAAATGGCTCCTGACTTCGATCCGGGTAATTCAATGCTCTCTTTTACGCTGACACCCGAGCTCAGGCAGGACGTTAAGGCCGCCACGATTCTAGCGGGATCACTGCAATGCAGCTCATGCAGATTAGGCCTGGCAGAGTCTATGCCGGTCAAGCGGGAAAAGGCGGGGTTATGAGAAATCACCCAACCATCGCTATCCAATAGGCAGATCCCCGCTTCGGCATTGTCAAAAAGGGCATGGTATTTCTTCTCGTCGACCTCCCATTGCAAGCGGATTGCCTGTTCCTCGCGCAAAACGGAAACCAGATGGGCTGCCAAGGCGTTGATATCCTCCACCAGACGGCCGATTTCGTCATTGGCATGGCCACGTGGCGGCATCAGCTTGTTGCCTGCCGGCGCATTCAGCGCATGCAGGTTATTGGAAATGCGCCTGATGGGTCTAATGACCATTAGCGCTATCATGCCGATCACTACCAAACTGAGTATGACAAGTTCGATGCTCAGCAGGCCCTTAACGTCATCCACGTTCCGGGCAATGCGCCGGGTGATTTCCATATGATCGGGAACCAGGACGATCTCTCCCACCACGCTGTGCGGATCGAAAGGGGACATGACAGGGCGGCGTATCTCGGCCAGTCCATGCTGATCATCACTATCCGTATGTTCTGCAGGACGCGACAGCCCGGCCAATTCATTCTTGTTCACATCGAGGATTACGATGGATGCAATCTCCCTGTTCTTCATCAGTCCTTGGGCCACCTCACCGGCAAGCGACTTATCGGAAAGATAACAAGCGATGCTGACAGTCCTCTCGACCGTGTCGATCATATCCCCTAATCGGTCGTGGGCTTGATGATGGAATCGGTCGGCAATGACCGAGGCAGCTAAGACGATAAATACAGCGCCCGTTATTCCCGCAGAGACAAGCAGGATTAACGCTGTACGAGCAAGAATACTGCGGGGCCAGAGGCGCATCAGAGCCTCCCTTTAGGTTGCAATTCCAGGATAACCTTTACTCTTTTGTCCATTTGGGTTCGATCCATATAACCTATGGCGCTCCGATCACCGGCTACGAGCTCAAGCATTTCTTTTGAACTACCGACCGTGCGAGGCGGCGAAGTCCGACCGGAAAACACCAGACGAGCCCAATAAGCTTCTATATCGGAGAGATTCTTGTTAATCAAAAAGTGGTAAAAATTTGCTTTTTCCGTTCCGCTAGGCGGCAAATCCAGGGGTTTAGCCGCAACCCCCGACGGAAACTGACGCAAACGCCCCATGTAAATGTTGATAGCCTCTTCTTGGCTAATATTGTCCGCATCAATTTGGGCGTTGGCGATCAGCACCAGATCCGCCAAAGCGCCGCTGGGCCGCGCTAACGTCAGGATAAACAAAGTTCTGATCAGGATTTTCAACATGGACGTTCCCCTTTCATCAGAACGCAAAGTCGAGGACTGCCGACAAAACATGAGTCTGACCTGTCCAGCCGGGTTGCTCCCAGCGGTAAAGAAACGTCGAATCCGGTGCGCCGCGAATCGCATCCCACTGAACTTTTACATCCATGCCGGGGTGGAAATCCCAGCGCAAGCCCAGTGTGTAGGTGTGCTGGTTACTACCGGTTCTGCCTATCGTATTCGCCACTGCGGTATCGAGTACCGGCACGCCTGTGCTGTTCAGGATGGCGGCGCTCGACCGGCTCCACGACAGCCCTGCAAAAGGCGTGACATCGCCCACGCGGTAACCGGTCAGGAAATAGCCTGAAACGCTGTCCTGGAAGAAGGCGCTGTCATGCTTCACCCCGCTGACCATCAACTGCACTTGCAGCGGGCCTTCGTCATAGACCACGCCGGCCGAATAATGGCGGCTGGTCGTGCCGTCAACGGTAAGGGCGTTGGCGGCCGCTTGGCTGTCCGGCAGAGAAAGCCTGCGCAAAGCCGTCATCAAGGTTGTAAACGATCCGGGCAAGTCGCGTTTGTAGCTAATCTGGAAATAGCCGAGGCGGAATTGCCAACTGTCCCACTGATAGTCCAGGTTCCCGCCTAAAATAGGTGAACCACTCGCATCCCACGGCTCGCTGTTTTCCAGAGGAAATTTCTCAGGGCTATAACCGCCGAACACCTTGGCCCGAAGAAGACCGTCGCCCACGGGTAGCGTGACCGCGCCATCCAGTCCATCCAGAAACTGAAACGGCAGGCCGCCGTAGTAGTCCACCGACGGCCTGACGGTGAGATAGGAATAACCCACGAGACGGGAATCGGCCCGCATGTAGAAGTCTGTTCCGAGGCGGCCGCCACGCAGTTCCAGATCAGGGCGGGGGGAATATTTTGCGAAGGCCCAGGTTAATTCGGGAATATAGGTGTCGTCGTAGCGATGTCGGCTCACTGCTTGGCCTACGATTTCGAGCTGTTCATTGATTTGGAAATTGGCCTGTGCGCCCACTAAGGAATCCAACTGGTAAGACCATTGTCCGCCTTTTGCACCATTGGATTGGGATAAGTCCCGCACGAAGTCGGCCTGACCGGAGGTGACGTAGCTCAGGCCGGCGGTGCCGAAATAGCGCAGCGTCAAAGCCGGAGCACTGTCGTCTGCTATTGACAATCCGGATGCCGACAGGCACAGGCCAAGCGCCAGGATACGCGACAGCTGCCTGCGCAATTTATCGCTGGAATCTTGATTCATGGATTCCTCGCTACATCTGCGCTCGAACGGTCATTTGTGCCAAAAGGCGGTTCCGGGGTTATTTTCCGGTCGGGTGCGGCAAGAGGCAATTCGATCCAGAATCGGCTGCCGACGCCCTCAGTGCTGTCGAAACCGATTCTCCCGTCCATGGCTTCAATCAGAAGTTTGCAAATGACAAGGCCGATTCCGGTGCCTTCGATATTTGTTCTCTCGGCACCCAATCGCTGAAACGGCTGGAATATTTCTGCTTGATGTTTATCGGATATGCCCATACCCGTGTCGGCGACGGTGACGCGCACCTTATCGCCTGTCACGTCGCTGGACAATGTTACGCTGCCACCCCGCCGGTTATACTTGATTGCATTGGACAGCAGGTTTAGGAGAATCTGTCGGAGGCGGAGCGCGTCAGCGCGGACGAACACCCTGTTTTGGCAGGCGCAGCTGTGACCAATATCGATCTGGCGTGACGCAGCAACTGACCGCATCAGTGATAACACATCGTCCTTCAATGCTTCCAGTTCAACATTTTCGATGTTCAGATTCAGCTTGCCGCTTTCGATGCGTGCCAGATCGAGAGTTTCGTTAATCAGGCTTAGCAGTTGGCGACCGCTGGTCATAATGTGTCCAACCGCTTCTTTTTGGAAACCAATCAGCGGCGTTAACTGATTTATTTCCAGCAATTGTGCAAAACCGATGATGGCGTTAAGCGGCGTGCGCAGCTCGTGACTCATGTGCGACAGAAAATCCGATTTGGCTTTATTGGCATTTTCGGCGGTGATTTTGGCCTCACCCAGCATATCTTCCATGTATTTGCGTTCGCTGATGTCCCATAAAATACAATGAATACGCATAAATTTGCGGTTGATGTCGCGTTGGATACTGCAATTAATTAACACCGTTATGGCGCTGCCATCCTTACGGCGCAATTGCAGTTCGGAATCAACACAGTGCGGGGTTTTAATGTTTTTGAACACAACCGGAAACGGCTCTTTAGCTCTTTTAATCCAAAAATCGCCAAAGCAACGGCCTAGCAATTCTTCGCGGCTATAGCCCAACATTTCCTCTGTTTTGTTATTCAAGTCCAGGTAATGGCCGTCAATATCCAGCGACTGGTAGGCAACTGGAAAATGCTCAAACATTTGTCGGAAACGGTTTTCGCTGTTTTGCAACGTCTGCTCCGCATATTTACGATGAGTAATGTCGCGAATAAAGCCATGCCATAAAACGGCATCATCGGCCAGTCGTTCCGGAGTGGAGTGGCCTTCCACCCAGATTTCGCCTTTTTTGGGGTGAATCACGCGAAACTGTTCCATCCAATCGGTCATTTGCTGTGCAGAATTGCGGATAGATTGCCGGACGTTCTCGAGATCATCGGGATGCAGCAGGGCAAAAATCGCAGTTGCATCGTGTTTAACGGTCTTCGCATCAATGCCGAAAACATCTGCAATGCCTTTGCTCGCAAAAGGCAAACAGCTGCTGCCGTCAGCATTGAGTTGAAATTGGTAAGTCATGCCTGGCGCGTTACGGACTAACTTATCCAGGGTTAATTTGGCAATGCGTAATTTATGACGGCTGTTCACTACATAGGCGCTAACGAGAGTTAATATCACCAGCAAAAATATCCCGCCGCCCAGCCACGGATAAAATTGCTGCAAACCGTAAGGATTGCGGTCGTAAAGCAGACCTAAGAAATCAAAGTTTTGCGGCAACATGCCCAATTCCGCATAGGTATCGGCAATATGTCGCCAGCGGCTGGGGCTCATGTGACCCAGTTCGATCAAATCCGGCATAATGAAAGGCCGGTAGCGGCGCGCTTCCCAAAGCAAATGGTCGAGCGAACGATCTGTCGCATAGCGTTGATGAATCAGTTCGGCAATTTCGTCCGGGTGTTGCATGGCATACGCCCAACCTTGCAAACTGGCCTGGCGAAAAGCTTTTACCTGTTCGGGATGGTTCTTAATCTGTTGTTCGGTGGTGAACAACACATCGCCGTAAAAATCGATGCCTCTATCCAGGGCGCGCAATTCAAGATAATCGACTCCGGCTTGTTCCAAGGCATAAGGCTGATCAGGCGTGTAAGCCGATAAACCATCGGTACGCCTGTTAATCAGGTCGACGATGTCCTGACTGTGTTGTTGCCGTTGGAAACTGTCTT
>CAZAUB010000068.1:0-3209 GCA_964488195.1 uncultured Methylobacter sp.
ATCACGGCCATTATTGCAGGCATCAGCCTCGACAGATTGGGTATGCCCCCGGTTGCCCAGCCGATTCACCTGTTGATGGCTAATCTCATTTTTGGCGTACAGTTTTTCCTTTACAGTTGTTTGAATTACGCTGTAAAACACCAGTCGTAACTGGCCCTCTAGGATACCCACAGCGCGATGCGGCTGATATTTCCGCTCAAGAGCCTTATTTGTATGAGAATGGCGAAAATAAAAAATAATAATCCCGGTTAGCAATGGCAACTCAATCCCCCCCTGCAAGTCTACGATCTCTAAAAGACGCCTTTAAGCGTTTTTTACCCAACTCCCAAGCTGTTGCGTTGGCAATCATTCTGATTGTCAGTTTTGTGTTGATTTATTCATTGACCGACTTGTTAATGCCGGTTTTTGTATCAATCGTGCTGGCGTACCTGTTGGAAGGTCTGGTGAGTATGGCTGAAAGCAAGAGGATGCCGCGTCTGCCGGCTGTCTATCTGATGTTTTCAGTGTTTATGGCCTGTTTGGTTTTTTTATTGTTTTATTTGATACCGATAGTCTCACAGCAGGCCGTCGAACTGGTTCAACAGATTCCGGAGATACTTAACAGGGCGGAAACCGGAATCATGCGCTTACCGGAAATGTACCCGAAGTTGGTTTCAGAAAGCAAAATCCAACAGATCATGTTTGCAGTGCAGCGGGAATTGTTAACGTACGGGCAAAATGTGTTGTCGATTTCGGCCGCATCTGTTGTGGGCTTGGTCAGCGTCATGATTTACTTGTTTTTAGTGCCGATGATGGTTTTTTTCTTCTTAAAAGACAAACAGCTGTTAATAGATTGGTTTTTGCAGTTTATGCCCAGAGACAGAAATTTGACCGTACGCGTCTGGGAGGAGGTTGATGTCCAGATCGGTAATTATGTGCGCGGCAAGTTCGGCGAAGTTTTTATTCTCTGGGCTGTCAGTTACGTGACTTACGCGGCGATGGGACTAAATTACGCGATGCTGCTGGCTGTTTTGATGGGCTTGCAGGTCATTATCCCCTATATAGGCGCAACGCTGGTTACCTTCCCGGTTTTGGGCGTTGCTTATTTTCAGTGGGGATTTGGCGGCGATGAGTTTATGTACATCGTTATTGCCTACTCAATTATTCAGGCGCTAGACGGGGTTGTGTTAGTGCCGGTGTTATTTTCCGAGGCGGTTAATCTACATGCCATTGCCATTATCATTGCCATTTTGTTTTTTGGCGGTTTGTGGGGCTTTTGGGGGGTGTTTTTGGCCATTCCATTAGCGACTGTTGTCAAGGCGGTATTAACCGCCTGGCCACGGATTGGTGATAAAGAACTGAATACAGATTATTAAAGGCTTTGTGTCAGAAGCCATGTCTTCGTCAACTCATTGGCAATCATATTTTAAAAAAGTGTCCGGTTTTAGTTGACCATTACAATTGACTTTGCAGCTTTATTTATTGTAATGAAAATGAAAGGGTTTATGGATAATGCGGGATAACCCGTAATTTCCAGCCCGAGCAAATCAGCTAGTCCAGATCACTTAGATATAAGTCTTCAATCAGCTTTCTTTCTTCTTGCGTAAGCAAAATCGGGGAATATTTTTGTTCGGAACGGCGTTGTTCAGAAAGCTGTTGCTGACGACGATCAGGTTCACGTCTTTCATTATGGCGTCTGCACATGTCACGACGATTGGATTTTGGCCAAGCCAAATAATGTTTTTTTATATTTTCCTCCCACTCGGGTGAGCCGAATGGATAGGGGATATTGCGTCTGTCGGTTATGCGTCGAGTCATTGATGACCGGCGCGGGTTGTGTCGAAAATCATATAGGTTCATGTTTCGTTTCCTCCCGGCGGTTTTGTGGGTTATTTGTCCTGGACAATGAGCATAAACGAAAAGATATTATTGGGTTTTCAATGTCTTCAGTCTATAGGTTTTCATACCTATTCATATCAAAAAGCCCGGAATTTTCAGGCTGTTCATCGTGGTATTTTTTATTAAACCAGTCGTAGGATTGGTGCGGCGAATGCCGTGTAGGCCATAAAACTGATCCGCGTCAAAAGTCCATAAGAGGTAAAACTTAGTCATTGTCCGTCGTCGAATTCTGTTGGCGATGAGATTGATGCCAGCTCAGTATCGATTTGTGCTTCCTGTGATGTGCTGTCTTGTGTATCTTCCGTCGATGCAGTCTTATTCATATCGGCAACCCAGTCGCGCCAGATCGAGATCAGCACCGCCATTAGCGTAGGCCCCAGAAACAAGCCCAGTAAACCGAAGTTTTCCAGCCCGCCAAAAATGCCGAGTAGCGTCCAGATGAAAGGCAGCTTTACCGCGCCGCCGATTAGTCTGGGGCGTACATAATTGTCAGCCAGCAGGATAACCACCACGCCGAACACAAACAGCGAACTTCCCGCCGCCATGTGACCTTCGGCGACCAGCACCAGCGCACAGGCGCCGAAGATCAGTTTGGCCGCAAACGGGATCATCGCAAAAACACCGGTCAATGCGCCCAGCATGGCCGGATGGCTTAATCCAGCAAACGCATAGCCCACGCCCAGCAGCAAACCTTCGCCCAGGCCGACCAGCACCAAGCCGTTGACTGTGGCGCGCACCGCCGCTGTGGCATGGATGGCGTAACGGACGCCGGTTTCACCAAACAGTTTGCGATTAGTCGACAGTACATATTGACTGAGCCCGGTACCGTGTTGATAAACAAAAAACAGCACCAACAATGTCAGTAAAAAACCGAAGAAACGGTGCAACAGTTGGCTGGCAAAATCCTTGGTATAAGTGATAGCGCCACCGGTTCCCAGCCAATGCAAAGATTCATTGGCCACCACCGGGTTGCCCAAGGCATTCATCCAGGCATCTTTTGCCCAGTTACCTACCATGGGTATGGTTTCCAGCCAGACAGGAGGAGGGAGACCGACATGTTGCGCCTTGGTCAGGATTTGTCCGAGCGATTGCGCTTCGTCAAGCAACCGGCTCAAACCATAACCCAAGGGTACAAGAATCAGCGCGCCGATCAGCAAGGTCAGCAGCAAAGCGCCCCAAGTGACTTTGCCGTGCACTTCGTTGGAAGCCAGCAGGCGTTGATAAACCGGCCATGTGGTAATGGCGAGAACCACCGCCCAAGCCAGTAAAGCCAGAAAGCTGTGTAAAACCCAGCTACCCAGCAGCAGTAAAATAAAACCGCCGATAAGACG
>CAZAUB010000068.1:3309-5160 GCA_964488195.1 uncultured Methylobacter sp.
CAGCATTAATGCACTGGCTAATAGCCACGGCTGCCAAGCTATAGCCATCAACAATTGTCCGTGAGCAAAATACAAGCCGATGCCTAGTCCGATATAACCGATCACGCGTTTGACATCGTAATCGACCGGATAATACTTTTGCCCCAACAGGTACGAGACGATAGCCATGCTGCCGTAACAGGCCAACGTTGCCCAGGCAGAACCCACATAACCGAGCAGCGGTATCCACCAGACATTGAGTACGATAGTCAGTGCCGCTCCGGCTAAAGATACCAAAGCCCCCATCAAGGTGCGATCGGTTAGTTTATACCAGATGGACAGGTTAATATAAATACCCAGGAATAAATTAGCCAGCAGCAGAATCGGCACGACTTCAAGTCCTGCGCGGAACTCCTCGCCGATAAAATATTTAAAGAAATCGATAAATAAAGTCACCAGCAGGAAGATAAATACGCAGAAAATGACAAAAAACTTAAGCACTGCCGCGTAAACCTTGCGGGCATCGCTTTTGCCTGCGTAAGCAAAGAAAAACGGTTCGGCGGCATAACGGAAGGCCTGAATGAACAGCGACATCAAAATCGACAATTTGTAACAGGCGCTGTAAATGCCCAGCATCTTCATGTTGGTATGGTCATCGTAAGGCAGCAGGTACTTTAACAAGACGCGGTCGAGCATTTCGTTGATAACCCCGGCAAAGCCTATCACCACCATCGGCAACGAATAGCGAATCATCCGGCCGAATAATACCCGGTCGAAACCCCAGGCAAGACCGGATAACTGCGGCGCAAGCAGCAAAAACTTAAAGCCGCTGGCCATTAAATTGGCGATAAAGATATAACCTATGCCTATGTCCGGGTTGTAGACCAGAGCTACCCATGACTCGGGGTTTTTCGCGTAGACCTTGGGGCAATAGATGATGAAAAACAGGCTTAGCAGCACGGTGACCAGTATTTCGATGATCTTGACGCCGGCAAAACGAAATGCCCTGTTTTCCGCGCGCAGCCGGGCAAATGGGATCGCGGCGATAGCGTCCAGAATTAAAATCAGGCTAAAGCACAACACATATTCCGGGTGCTTGGCGTAGTTGAGCGCCGCCGAAAGCCGGGTGTTGATCATCAGTATCAATGCAAAAAAGCCCAGATTGATCAGCACCACGAACAGCAGCGCTGTTGAATAGGCGACATCGCGCCCCTGCTGTTCCTTGTCGCGAAACCGGAAGTAGCCGGTTTCAAAGCCGAACAGCAGCAGCACGGAAAAAAATCCCGCATAGGCGTAAAATTCCGACACCACCCCGTATTCCGCCGCCGTGAAGTAATAGGTGTACAGCGGTACCAACAGGTAGTTGAGGAACCGGCCGAAAATGCTGCTGATGCCGTAGACCGCAGTTTGCGAGGCAAGTTTTTTTATAATGCTCATGGCGCGAAATTATACATGAACAGCCTAGGGGGACGGTGTTTAAAGCTGGAAAGTATTACACATTGTAGGGTACGCTGGGCTTTGGTGAACCGCATCATCAGTCGATGTCAGGATGAATAGCGTCCGATATTTTTGTCGATTGTAGCGTTGAAAAGTTTAATGCGGGGCAAAAGGAAGTGTGACTAAGTCGACAAATTTTCTTTCAATTACCATTGTTGCTCGTGAGTGGTTATAATTAGTCGCACACAATGTTGGTCAAAGGAGCTGGATTTGCCACCGGCCATTCACCGAGTATTGGCGGGTTTGTAACTTGCCATTTGCAATCCAAACAGAAAAGAGATGCAATTATTTTGATGTTAATACTGAAGGCAGAATGCTTGAGTGGTTCCATTCAGGAAAGAACCGGGGATTTGTTTTGAGGCTAATGTCGGGTAA
>CAZAUB010000068.1:5260-9177 GCA_964488195.1 uncultured Methylobacter sp.
TATCAGGCGCGTTACCTTTCGGAAATAAGCAAGCAATTGAGCTCGGAACTCAAGCCGGGGCATAGTTCAGCGATACGTTATCCTGATCACGGCCCTTACGATCAGCGATTGGGCTACACGTTGTTGCCTGGCGAGATTGCACGCCTGGAAAAATCCGGTTATAGCGTGACCACGCAGGCGTCCATTTCGCCTATGATGACCCGGTTGGTCGATGATTACGGATTGTTCCCCATCTATCAAGAGAAAACCAGGGCCGGGCTGCGCATTGTCGATCAAGCCAACCAAACTATATTTAGCGCTATTTATCCCACCTACGGTTATCCCAGTTTTAATGCCATCCCGCCGCTGGTGTTGAACACCTTGCTGTTTATAGAAAACCGGGAGTTGCTTGACGAAACTAACACCAATATTAATCCGGCGGTGGAGTGGGATCGTTTGGGCTTTGCCGCATTGCAAATGATGGCGCGAAAACTGGGTGCAGATATCAACGTGCCTGGCGGCAGCACCTTGGCTACGCAGTTGGAAAAGTACCGGCATTCTCCAGATGGCTATACCGAGTCAATAGTAGAAAAGTTTCGCCAAATGGGCAGTGCGTCTCTACGCGCCTATATACAGGGGCCTGATACGCGTGAAATGAGACGGCAAATCGCGCTTGCGTATTTAAATTCGATGCCGCTGGCTGCAACCGCGAAATTAGGCGAGGTACATGGCCTGGGTGACGGTTTGTCGGCTTGGTTTGGCGCCGATTTTAACGCGGTTAACCAACTGCTCGGACAGAAATCGATCAATTCAACCGAGCAGGTTACCCCGCAACAGGCGCAAGCCTATCGACAGGTGCTGAGCATCCTGTTGTCGCAAAGACGGCCTTCCTATCTTTTGGGCGCAGGTTTCGACATATTGCAAAATCTTACCGACAGTTATTTGCGCGTGTTGGCAGAACAGCATGTTATTTCAATATCGATGCGGGATGCGGCCTTGCAGGCGTCTACCGTTCGTCTGCCAAAATCAGAACAACTACCGTCTAAATTTATTGCTGAACAAAAGACCCAGAATGTGTTGCGCACTCGTCTTGCCAAGACGCTGGGCATAAAGTCCAATTATGAGCTGGATCGTCTGGATTTAACCGTTAAAACCACGCTCGATTACAGTGCGCAACAGGCGGTCACTCATGCGTTGCGCCAGTTGAGCGAGCCTGATAAAGCCCGCGCCGCCGGCATTCTGGGCTTTAGGATGCTTAATGAAAATATCGATCTTGCCCCCATCGTCTACAGCCTGATGTTGTTTGAGCGTGGCGAAAAAGGCAATCTGCTGCGCATCCAGACCGATAATTATGATCAGCCGCTGGATATTAACGAAGGGATACGGCTTGATCTGGGATCGACCGCCAAGTTGCGAACGATGGTGCATTATCTGGAACTCGTTACCGAGATTTATCAGCACTATAAAGACCAGCCTGCGCAGGAATTAAGCCGGATTGAACTGCACCCGCGTGACTATTTATCGGCATGGGTTATCGGTCAGTTGCGTGCGAATCGACAAATAAATCTGGAGGATTTGCTCAACCAAGCTTTGGATCGACGCTATTCAGCCAGTCCTTACGAGAGTTTTTATACCGGCGGAGGCGTTCATAGTTTTAACAACTTTACCCCGGATGAAAACTCTAAAATCATGTCGGTGCGCGATGCGTTGCGCGATTCGGTCAATCTGGTGTTCATTCGGTTAATGCGTGATCTGGTTTATCATCATCTTTATAAGCCGGAAGGTATAGCGCGATGGCTGGAAATTCCTGATGATCCCCGTCGCATGGAGTATCTGGAACGCTTTGCGGATAAGGAAGGCCAAGTTTATTTAAGACGTTTTTATGACAAGTATCACGGCAAGCCGATCGATGAAATCATGGAATTGCTTACCCAGAGGGTTTTTGCCAAGCCGTCACGTCTGGCTATGCTTTACCAGGCCGTTTACCCCGATGCAGATACCCAAGCGTTAAGCGTTTATTTGAATGCCCATTTGACCGCAACGGACTTAGACGCCGAGGAGGTTGAACAACTTCATCAAAAGTATTCACCGGCGAATTTCGATTTGCAGGATCAGGGCTATATCACCAAAGTTCATCCTCTGGAATTGTGGCTGGTGGGTTACTTGGTTCAACATCCCGATGCTACGCGTACTGAAGTTATCGCCGCCAGTACCGAACAGCGGCAGAATGTCTACCGGTGGCTGTTTAAAAGCAGCCGAAAAAATGCCCAGCAGCGGCGTATTATGACCTTGCTGGAGGATGAGGCTTTCAAGCAGATTCATACCGCATGGGATCGTTTGGGTTATCCGTTTGGATCATTAACACCTTCTTACGCGACATCCATCGGCGCGTCGGGTGATCGCCCTGCGGCATTGGCGGAACTGATGGGTATTTTACGCAATGGCGGCACAAGATTGCCGATAGTCCGGTTTGACAGTTTGCATTATGCCCAAGCGACACCTTATGAAACAGTGCTGGACAAGTTGCCGGAGCAAGGCCAACAGGTACTTGTACCCGAACTGGCAAAAGTGGCGCGCGGTGCGCTTATCGGGGTGGTCGAGGCAGGAACGGCAGGGCGGCTCAGAGGTATTTACAAGGGCGCTGACGGCAAACCGTTGTCGGTGGGCGGCAAAACCGGAACCGGAGATCATCGCCGGGAAATATGGGGAGCAGGGGGGCGCTTAATCGACTCGGTATTCATCAGTCGTGCGGCCACCTTTACGTTTTTTATCGGAGAGCGTTTTTTTGGTGTCATGACCGCGTATGTGGCGGGGCCGGATGCCGAGCGTTATCATTTTACCAGTTCGTTGCCGGTACAAATAATCAAGTTTCTGGAACCCACGTTAGTGCCTTTGGTGAATAAAACACCGGATGGAAGCACTTCCGAATTATTGGCAGATTTAAAAATGGTAGCGACGGAAAAGGGTAATGATCCTGTTCTGGTATCCCCGCCATAAGACTTGTTTCGTTCACCCTGAGCCTTTCGACTGAGCTCAAGTCAGGCATGTCGAGGGTCAGCGGAGCATCTTAAACCATGCATGACCGCCCGGTTTAAGGTGATTTATCGCTGGCAATCGCCACAAAATACCGTTGAGCGGTTAGCTATCCTGACCTCTGTTAACGGCTGATTACAGCCGACACACGCCAATCCGGCACGACCGTAAACCTTAAGTTGCTGCTGAAAATAACCGGGTTTTCCGGCTTCATTGACAAAATCTCTCAGCGTTGTGCCGCCTTGCCCAATGGCTTGCTGTAAAACCACACGAATACACTCCGCCAGTTTTTGATAACGCGCCAAAGAAACTTTACCGGCCTGACGCGTAGGCTGTATGCCGGCCATAAACAAGGCCTCATTGGCATAAATGTTGCCAACGCCCACCACGATATGACTGTCCATAATGAATGACTTCACCGCTATTTTGCGGTTTCTGGACAACGAGTACAGCAGCTCGCCGTTAAAATCGGATAGCAGCGGTTCCGGGCCTAAATTTTTGAGCAATATATGTTCGGCCGCAGGTTCCGTTGTCCATAACACCGCGCCAAACCGGCGTGGATCGTTAAAACGCAGCACCGTTCCATTATTAAAAACAAAGTCGATATGGTCGTGTTTACCTACCGCCTGACCCGTGGACATAATCCGTAAACTGCCGGACATGCCTAAATGCAACAGCACCGTGCCGGAACAGGTGGAAAATAGCAGGTATTTTGCCCTTCTGGACACTGATTGAATGCTGAGCCCTGTTAAGGTTTGAGCTAGCGTTTCAGGCACAGGCCAGCGCAGTTTTGGCTGACGGACGATCACTTGTTTGATGGTTTGCCCTTCAATATGCGGCGCGATGCCACGGCAGGTGGTTTCGACTTCGGGTAATTCAGGCATGGGCTAGGTTCTTGATCAGGG
>CAZAUB010000069.1:0-9051 GCA_964488195.1 uncultured Methylobacter sp.
ATCAGCTCATAGAGTTTGAACTGTTCGATACTCAGCTGGTCTTTTATCTGGCTGGGCAAGTACCGGGGGTTTGTTGGGCGTATGGCTTCGTGCGCCTCCTGGGCGTTTTTCGACTTGGTCTTAAAGACTCTCGGTTCTTTAGGCACACAACAGCGCCCGTAGTTTTCGGCAATCAGCGCGCGGATTTCTTCGACAGCGTCAACCGACAGGTTAACCGAGTCGGTACGCATGTAGGTGATCAAACCGGCGGTTTCGCCGCCTATATCGATGCCTTCATAGAGTTGCTGGGCAACTATCATGGTGCGTTTGGTGGTGAAATTCAGTTTGCGCGAGGCTTCCTGTTGCAGCGTCGAGGTGATAAAAGGCGGGGCCGGGTTGCGTTTTTGCTGTTTCTTCTCCAGCTTGGCGACCATTAATTGGCCGTCGGCGGCATCCAGCAAGGTTTGCTTGGTTTTTTCGGCCAGTTCTTCATTGGTAATGCTAAATTGACTGATTTTTTCGCCGTCAAACTGGGTCAGCTTGGCTTTAAAGGCTTGCTCATGCGCGGTCAATGCGGCATCGATAGTCCAGTATTCGCGGGTTTTAAAGGCCTCGATTTCCAGTTCGCGCTCGACGATCATGCGCAGGGCGGGGCTTTGTACGCGACCGGCCGACAGGCCACGGCGGATTTTTTTCCATAACAGCGGCGACAGGTTAAAACCGACCAGATAATCTAAAGCGCGGCGCGCCTGCTGGGCATTGACTAAATTGATGGCGACTTGTTCGGGATTGGCAATGGCTGCGGTGACGGCTTTTTTGGTGATTTCATGAAATACGACCCGATGCACCGGCTTGTCTTTGAGCAGTTTTTTTTCTTTAAGCAGTTCGAGCAAATGCCAGGAAATAGCTTCTCCTTCTCTATCAGGGTCAGTCGCCAGATATAAGGTGTCTGCAGTCTTAAGGGCTTTGGCGATAGCTTGCACATGTTTTTGGTTGCGATCGATGACTTCATATTTCATGGCGAAGTCGTTGTTCGGGTCGACTGCGCCTTCTTTGGGGATTAGGTCGCGCACGTGTCCGTATGAGGCCAAAACCTGGAAGTCCTTGCCTAAATATTTTTCGATGGTTTTGGCTTTTGCAGGCGATTCTACAATGACGAGATTTTTGCTCATTTATTTAAAAAGGATGAAAGGCGAAGGGCTAAAGACGAAGGGCGAAGGGCTAAAGGCGAAAGTGTACGTTTTTTTTGCCTTTTGCCCTTAGCCTTTCGCCTATTTTTTAATGCAAATAACTTGGAATAAGGTCATAGACTATATCTTCCATTCTGGAGAAAGCGATTTCCTCATCCGGTTGGCTGAGCAATACCATCAGCACTATCCATTTTAGTTTTTCCATCGATATTTCTTCATTTTCCAGCGCCATGGCCCGGTCGATGACGATTTCCCGGTTGGCTGAGTTCAGGATGCCGCTATGCTCAAGGAACATAAGCAAATTGCGGCATTCAATATCCAGTCTGGCTTTCTCCTGATTGCAAAAAATGCGGAATACAGGTGTTGCGGATGTTTTTATTGCCCGTTGCAGGCTAAGCGATTCCAGCCAATCGAAAGCTTTATTGACTTCGATTTGTTCAAAGCCTGCTTCCAGCAATTCTGTTCTGACGACATCACTGTCTGGAAGTATTTCAATTTCATCTTCCATATAGTTTTCGAATAAGTACATCAGGACATCAAAAATATTTTCTTTCATAAGCTCTTGGTTGGTTATTTGATTCGAGTATAGCAACCGCCGGGGGTTGCCTCTATGTAACCTTGCAGTTCCAGAATCAGTAACATTGACGAAATAACTTCGACGGATTCATTGGCATTTTCAACCAGAGTATCGATGGAAGTTGGGCTAAACATGACAAGATTCAATAATGTTTGTTGCTCCAGGTCAAGTGTTGATTGCATTGTTAACGGGGTGAAATCCCCATCTTGTTGATTGTATTGATTTAGTTCTTCAAGAATATCTTGGGTTGTTTCGACAAGTTTTGCGCCTTCGCGGATTAGCGCGTTGCAACCTCGTGCCAGCGGGTTATGAATGGAGCCGGGGATCGCAAAAACTTCACGGTTTTGTTCCAGCGCCATGCGTGCAGTAATCAGTGAGCCGCTTTGTTTGGCGGCTTCAACCACCAACAGACCCTGACACAGACCGCTGATAATACGGTTGCGTCTGGGGAAGTGGTTGGCTTTGGCGGTCGTGCCGGGCGGAAATTCCGAGATCATCGCGCCGGTATTGACGATTTCAGTGGCCAAGTCTTTATGTCGGGCCGGATAGATACGATCCAGCCCGGTTCCGGCTACCGCAATCGTATAGCCTTGGGCCTTTAATGCGCCTAGATGGCTGGCGGCATCAATGCCTAAGGCCAGTCCGCTGGTGATCGTAAAACCGCAATGACTTAAAGTTTTGGCAAAGTTAAAGGCGATGTCCAGGCCTGAAGTCGACGGGTTGCGGCTGCCCACGATCGCAATTTGCGGCAACGATAACAGTTCGGGCTTGCCGCGTACAAACAAAAGTGGCGGAGGATCGGCGATTTCCTTTAATTGCGCGGGATAGTTTACGTCATTGAGGGTGATAACAGTGTTATTCTCCTGACTGAGCCAGTCCAGATCATAGTCGATAAGCGTCCAATCAGGATTTTTGATCGCATTGACGATGTCGCTTTTTAGACCTAAGGCGCTCAGTGCGGAGGATGATTCTGCAAATAATTGCGCCGGGGTATGGCTTTCGAGCAAGCGGAGAAACGTTCTGCAACCGACGCCTGGCGTGCGCAATAGCGCAAGCCAGTATTTTATGTTTGGGTCGGTTTGTGGTGCGGTAATGTTCAGGGGGTTTTAACTTTGTCTAAAACATGAAGCGCTTGGGTCGCTTTCATGACCAGGGCGTAACTGACTCGCTCGAATGGGCGGAAAACCATCAGAGTACCGGCAACTTCGTCGGGAAGGTTAACCAGATCATTTTTAACCGGGCTGTACGCATCACGGGTAACCTTGCCGCGCTGATAGATGTCCAACTCGTGCCCGGTTAAGATACCATCGGCAGTGCCTTTGTCTATGACGACCACGTTATATCGGCCGATTTGGGAAACGCCGCCAAGCACACTGATAATGCTGCCTTTGATGCTTTGTTCAGGCGGACGGGGAAAATAATTTAACGCAATATCCTGGTCAGCATTAGGCATAATCCGGTCGCCGATGCGAATTTCACGGGCTGATTTGGTGATGGCTAGCGTTGCCGGGTCGCCGGGTTGTTGCAGTGAGGCATCGGCAATGTATTGCGCTTCATAACCCAGGGTTTCTCCGCTTTCCGGGCTGATATAGGCGCTTCCCGGCCGGTAAATCGTGTAGGACAGGTTTCTCTGTTCGGTTATCGAACGCACATAAACGCGGTCGCCCGTGCCCGCAATGACATGTTCACCGGCAAAGTCAACAATATAAGGCGCATTGCCCAGTTCATTTTCATCCACCACTTTGGGCGATGACAGGAAACTTGCTATAGTTTCGGTAGGGATTAATTTGATAGCCTGTTTCAGCTCGGTTTCCCGAATACAAGGCAGTAACTTTCCCTCTTCGGAGACGGCAAAGTCTTTGCGTCCGTGTTTAAAGTCCTCTTCTCGAAGCACACAGGGAGTATTGGGGTTGGCCTGAGATTGAGGTTGGGGCAGATCAGATCTGGAAAGACTGAGCTGTGGCTTGCCGTCGACTATTGAAAAATAAAGTGTATCGCCTGGATAAATGAGGTGAGGGTCTTTAATTTGGGAATTGCGGCTCCATAACTCAGGCCATTGCCAAGGGTGCGTTAAAAATTTGCCGGATATGTCCCATAAAGTATCGCCTTTGACGACGGTATATTGTTCTGGGTGAGACGGGTTTATTTTTACTTCATCAGCCCATACGCTTGTGCTGATGAGGAGGGAAACTATCAATCCAGTGAGTGTTCGAAAAGCCATGTTTGGGTTCCTATCGAGTCTTTTTGTGCGATCTGAATTCAAAGTTTAGATGAATTCAGATAGAATTCCAGTATTCAATTATTATAATGGAGAGTTTGTTGAGTATTCTATCTATTCTCGAGTTTCCGGATGATCGGTTGCGTAAGAAGGCTGCAACCGTAAAAACGGTCGATGATAAAATCAAAAAATTGGTCGATGACATGCTTGAAACCATGTACGAATCGCATGGCGTAGGATTGGCTGCAACGCAGGTTAATGCGCATCAGCGAGTTGTCGTCATTGATGTCAGCGAGGAGAAGGATACCCCGTTATGTTTAATCAATCCCGAAATCATCGAAAAAGACGGGATTAAGGAATCTGAAGAAGGCTGTCTTTCGGTGCCCGGTTTTTTTGAAGCAGTGACCAGGGCTGAACATATCATTGTCAAGGCGCTCAACCGGGAGGGTGAGCCTTTTGAATTTGACGCCAGGGATTTGCTGGCCGTGTGCGTTCAGCACGAACTGGATCATTTGGATGGAAAATTGTTCATCGATTATATTTCACCGTTAAAACGGCAGCGGATTAAGAAAAAATTGGAAAAAATTCATAAAATGGAAGCAAGTTGAGCATGAAAATCATTTTTGCCGGAACCCCTGAGTTTGCCGTGCCTTGTTTGCAGCTGTTGCTGGATTCGGAACACGAGATTTGCGCCGTCTATACCCAGCCCGACCGTCCGGCGGGCAGGGGGCGCAAGTTACAACCCAGTCCTGTCAAGGAGCTGGCCTTAACTGCCGGAATCCCTGTTTTTCAGCCGCTTACCATGAAGACCGATGAGGACTTGCAACAGATCAGCGCATTGAATGCCGATTTGATGGTAGTGGTCGCTTACGGCATGATTTTAACGCAAGCTGTTCTGGATGTACCCAAACTGGGTTGTATCAATGTGCATGCTTCATTGTTGCCGCGCTGGCGGGGAGCTGCGCCGATTCAGCGGGCTTTGATGGCGGGCGACCAAAAAACCGGCGTCACCATTATGCAGATAGTGCGCAAACTTGATGCCGGCGACATGCTGCACAAGGAAGAATGCATGATCGGCGAAACCGATACCGCCAGCGATTTGCATGACAAATTGGCCGCTTTGGGCGCAATAGGCCTATCCAAAGTGCTGGTACAAATGGAGGCCGGAATTGTTCATTCTGAACGGCAGGATGAGGCGCTGGTGACCTATGCCGAAAAACTGGAAAAAAGCGAAGCCGTTATCGACTGGACGCAATCGGCTGCGGACATCGCTCGAAAAGTCAGAGGCTTGAATGCATGGCCGGTCGCCCAAACGCTATATCAGGGTAATGTGTTACGCATCTGGCAGGCTGTGGAAGTGAATGATGATTCTATCGTAGAGGCGACCGGCCGGTCGCCTCTACAAGAACCCGGTGTTGTGCGCTGTGCCGATAAACACATGGATGTGGCGACCGGCTTAGGTTTTTTAAGATTGCTGGAAGTGCAGTTGCCGGGCGGGAAACGCATGCCGGTTCAGGCTTTTTTGAGCGCCCATGATGTTAACGGGGTAAAACTCGGTTGAATACACGATTAGTCGCGGCACGGGTATTGTCCAGGGTTTTGCAAGACGGGCAGTCCTTAACCGCCGCCCTGGATAATGCATTTCTGACCATGGAATCGGGTAAAGACCGGGCTTTCATTCAGGCGCTCTGCTATGGCGTTTGCAGGCAATATCAGCGACTGGATTTTATTTTAAGTCAATTGCTGGATAAGCCGCTAAAAGATACAGATGTTAAGGCGTTGGCTTTGGTGGGCTTGTACCAGCTTAAATTCATGCGGGTAAAACCCCACGCGGCGGTATCCGAAACGGTTTTGGCGGCACGTAAAAAACCATGGGCCAAGTCGCTGATCAATGCAGTGCTTCGGACTTATCTGCGCGAGCAGGAAGAACTTGAACACAAGGCCGATAAATCTCAGGTCGCAGCCCTGAGCCACCCCGACTGGCTGATTAAGCAAATTGAGCAGGATTGGCCGGAACAGGCGCTAAAAATATTGCTGGAAAACAATCAACAACCGCCGATGGTGTTGCGGGTCAATCTGGCGAAAACCAGCCGCGATGATTATCTGCAATTGTTAGCCGGGCAGGACGTTATGGCTGAAACCGTCAGCTTTTGCCCGTCGGCGATTAGGCTGGACAAACCGGTGCCGGTCGACTTGCTACCCGGCTTTGCCGATGGGCTGGTATCCGTTCAGGATACCGCCGCGCAATTGGCGGCCGGATTGCTGGATGTGCAGCCGGGACATCGCGTGCTGGATGTATGCGCCGCACCGGGCGGTAAAGCCGCGCATATTCTTGAAAGTCAACCGCAGCTAAAAGAGCTGGTCGCTGTCGATATAGACGAGTCCAGAATGCAGCGGGTCAGCGAAAATTTGCAGCGGTTGGGAGTGCAAGCCACGTTGGTGGTGGGTGATGCGGCAAAGCCGGAAGATTGGTGGGACGGCAAACTATTCGACCGGATTTTGCTGGACGCGCCGTGCTCAGCCTTGGGCGTTATCCGCCGTCACCCCGATATTAAATTATTGCGCAGAACCGAGGATATCGGGCAATTGCAGGCCTTACAAAAATCCATCCTGCAAGCCGTCTGGCTGCTGTTAGCGCCCGGCGGACTGATGTTATATGCAACCTGTTCCATTTTGAAACAGGAAAATGAGCAGCAGGTTCAAGCTTTTTTAACCGAACACAGCGATGCGGTCGAGTTGCCTATAAATGCTGATTGGGGAGTCACCGGGGTATGCGGACAACAGATTCTTACCGGTGAATCGGCAATGGACGGGTTTTATTATGCGCGCATCAGCAAGCAATAAGTCATCGCTTTACCATGCATTGCTGTATTGCTTTTGGGTATGGCTGCTGCCTGTTTTAAGCCATGCCGATACGCCTGTCCTGAGCGTAGCCGAAGGGTTTGGCGTCGAAGTAAAAAATGCCGAGATCACGCTGCAAGGCGATAGCTATCTGTTGTCTGCGGATATAGATTATAAACTCAGTGCGCGGGCAAAGGAGGCGCTGCAAAACGGTGTGCCGTTGTATTGGGATATACATATCAAGGCTCTGCAACAGCGTGACTATTTCTGGGATAACACGTTGACTAATACCGGCATCCGTTACCGCATCCAGTACCATGCCTTGCTGAATATGTATCGGGTCAGAAATGAGGGCAGCCGCGAACTGTATAATTTTTCTACGCTGACTGCGGCGCTGGATCTGATGTCAACGATACGCGATTATCGTGTGTTGGATAAGGCAGCTTATGTGCCGGGAAAACGCTACGCTGTCGGCATAAAAGTTACGCTCGACCGAGATGCCCTGCCTTTGCCGCTACGCCCGATCGCCTACACTAACCCGCAATGGTATTTATCCAGCGACTGGACATTATGGCCTTTGACAAAATAAAACCCCCGATCAGCTTGTCTATATTGGTCCTGTTTGGCTTGATTCTGCTGTTGTTGCAGCTTATGAGTTCGGCAACGCAGGAATCTTCAGAGTTGAGCGCAATGTATTCATGGCTGCTTTTGGTCAACGCGCTGGGGTCGGTGGTGTTGCTGGGGTTGGTAGGCGCTAATATTTATTCTCTGGCGCGCCAGTTAAAAAAACGCGAGGCGGGTTCGAGGTTAACCACGCGCATGGTGTCGCTGTTTGTGGTGTTGGCTTTGGCTCCCGCTGTTATCGTGTTTTATTTTTCGATGCAGTTTCTGCATCAGGGCATCGATAGCTGGTTTAATGTGGAAATAGATAGGGCAATGGAAGACGCGCTGGAACTCAGTCAGGCCTCATTAGACCAGCGGATGCGCTGGCATTTGCGACAAACGCAGCAATTGACCGGAAAGCTGTTGGATGTGCCGGAAACGCTGGCGACGTTGGAAATGGAAAACCTGCGTGAACTTTCCGGGGCGTCCGAGATGACGTTGTTCTCCCGGCAGGGCAGGATTATTGCTTCGAGCAGCATCAATCCCAGCGATATTTTGCCGAGTTTGCCGGATGAGCATATCTGGTTGCAGTTGCGGCAGAATTCCGAGTTCGTCGCATTGGCGCCGGTGCGCGAAGATGAGTTGATGATCCGGGTTATCGTTACTGTTAAAACCAGAGAGCCGCAATATTTACAGGCTTTATATCCGGTGCCGGTAAGGATTGCCGATTTGGCCGATTCGGTGGAGTTTGCCTTCGTGCGTTATCAGGAGATGAACTTTTTGAGGGACTCATTAAAGTTAAGTTTCTCTTTGGCATTGTCACTGGTGTTGTTGATGAGTTTGCTGGCGGCTATTTGGGTGGCTTTTATTAGTATCCGTAATATTATCGCCCCGGTAAAGGCACTGGTTAAGGGTACGCAGGCGGTGGCTTCAGGGCATTATGACCAGGAGTTGCCGGTTATTGCCCAGGACGATCTGGGCTTTCTGGTCGAGTCTTTCAATGAGATGACGCGTCGTATTGCCAGAGCCAGCGATGAAACCCGCATGGCCGGTATTGAAGTGGAAAATCAACGGGCTTATCTGGAAACGATACTGGCGAATTTAACGGCCGGGGTGATCAGTTTTGACACCATGTATAAGATCCGTACGGCGAATCAGGCGGCTTACAGGATTTTTCATATCCATGTGAATCAGTTTGTCGGGCGGACGTTGTTGGAGCTGGTTCAGGGCTATGCGGAACTGGCTGAACCGTTAAAATCCATCCAACGTTTAGTGGAACAAGCCGATGACATATGGCAGCAGCGGATTGCTTTTTTAGGCTCTAATGGCCGGCAGGAATTGCTGTGCAGAGGCACGCCGCTGTTTTCCCAGGAAGGTCGTCGGGTCGGGGCGGTGGTGGTGTTTGATGATGTGACCGATTTGATTCAGGCGCAGAAAAATGCGGCCTGGGGGGAGGTGGCGAGAAGGCTGGCGCATGAAATCAAGAATCCGTTAACGCCGATACAGTTATCGGCAGAACGGTTGCAACATAAACTGGCTGAAAAGTTGACCGCCGTTGATGCGGAGATGTTGAAACGCTCAACCACCACCATCGTGCAGCAGGTTGAGGCGATGAAAGAAATGGTGGATGATTTTTCGGAATA
>CAZAUB010000070.1:0-7234 GCA_964488195.1 uncultured Methylobacter sp.
ACGAGGGGAGGATAGAATTAAGCGGCTTTGCGCGTCAACGATGCTTCGATGTCTGCCTGCGCGGTGGTAATCGGCAGTAGTCCAAACTTATCGACCAGCACCTGTACCAGATTAGGAGTCAGGAAAGCGGGCAGCGTGGGACCAAGACGAATGTTGCGAATACCCAGAGCCAACAGGGTCAGCAGCACGGCGGCGGCTTTTTGCTCAAACCATGACACGACCAAAGATAAGGGCAGTTCATTCACGCCGCAATCAAAAGCGCCAGCCAACGCGGTGGCAATTTTGATCGCCGAGTAGCTGTCGTTACATTGCCCTAAATCCAGCAGGCGCGGAATGCCGCCGATGTCGCCGAAGTCATGCTGATTAAAGCGATATTTTGCGCAGCCCAAAGTCATCACCACCGTGTCCTGTGGAGCCTGTTCGGCGAACTCGGTGTAGTAATTGCGACCGGTGGCAGCGCCGTCACAGCCTCCGACCAGGAAGAAGTGGCGAATGGCGCCGGACTTGACCGCGTCAATTACTTTGTCGGCCACGCCCAACACCGCATCGCGGCCGAAACCGATGGTGATGGATTTTTCGCTGACGTCATCTTTGAAGCCGGGCAATGCACTGGCTGCCTGGATTAAGGGCGCAAAATTCTGGTCGCTGATATGGCGCACACCGGGCCAGCCTACCGGGCCTGCGGTAAAAATGCGCTGACGGTATTGGGCTTGCGGCTCGATGATGCAGTTAGACGTCATCAAAATGCTGCCTGGAAATTCAGCAAACTCTTTTTGTTGATCCTGCCAGGCACCGCCGTAATTGCCGACCAAATGCGGATAAGCCTTGAGTTTCGGGTAAGCATGAGCGGGCAACATTTCGCCATGGGTGTAAATATTGATGCCTGAGTCTTTGGTTTGCTCCAGCAAAGCGGCCAGATCGCCCAGGTCGTGACCGGATACCAGAATGGCCTTGCCTTTAACAGGGGTGACACGCACTTGAGTCGGCTGTTGTGCGCCAAAAGTGCCGGTGTTGGCTTCATCCAATAATTCCATCACCGTGAGGTTTAAAGTCCCCAATGCCATGGACTGATTCAGCAGCGCATCGACATCGGTAGGATCTGTTCCGAGAAAATCCAGCGCATCTTCAATACCGGCATAAACCACATCGCTTTCCTTACCCAACACATAGGCATGGTGAGCATAGGCGCAAACACCTTTGAGGCCGTAAAGCACCAATGAGCGCAGGCCGATGATGTCCGCGCCCACTAGCTCTAGTCCGGCATTAATGCCCACATCGGCGGCCTGTTTGAGCAAGCCGTCCATGTCGGCAGCGGGCTGCCATGCAGCAGCACCGGTCAGTTCTTCAGGGGTTTTGCCTGCCGCAAGCGCTACTGTAATGTAACTCGCCTTGACGCGATCACGTACTTGGGCGGCTTCCTGCAACATTGTTACAAAGCGGGTGGCGTTGAAGTTCACGTTGGTCAAGGTGGTGAACATCGCGTACAGGATGAACTCGCCTGCTGCATTATCCGGGGCATTCAAGGCGCGGGCGCGTTTGGCGTACTGAGCAATGCCCTTGACGCTGTGAACCAGCAAATCCTGTAAATCGGAAGTTGTGGCATCTTTGCCGCACATGCCTTTGGCAGTAGCGCAACCGCTGTCGGCATTGGAACGGTCGGTTTGTTCGCATTGGTAACAAAACATCAGGTACTCTCCTAGAGATTGAATAATAAGTAGGTTGGGTTAACAGCTTTTTCGTTAACCCAACATATCGGCGCACCAAATGTTGGGTTGCAAAAAGCCGCAACCCAACCTACAGCGCTTTTTTTCAGGTTGATTGGACTATTTTCCAATGCATAGGTAACAGCACTTACCATGCCAAGCAAAAAACCTTGTGTTTACTGCTCTTGCCAAGGTATCGTTGTGCTATTAACATCACCTTTAAGTTGTATAATTGACATCAACGTTATCACTATGACGACAAACCTGTTTTTTACCTCGTTAATTTCCATTGTTGCCGACCTATCCATGCACATGTCGGCAGAACAACGCTACCAACGCTTGTTACAGCATTTGTGCCGGATTTTTCCTTGCGATGCGTCCGCATTGCTGAAATTTGAAAACCATTGCCTGATACCGCTGGCGGTTAACGGCTTATCGGAAGATACCTTGGGACGGCGTTTTGCAGTCAGCGAGCATCCGCGTCTGGCGCAGATTTTGGCCTCCGATCAGTCGGTGCGCTTTGCCGCCGATTCCGACCTGCCCGATCCTTATGACGGCCTTATTGAATCTGATAACGATCAGCTGCTGGTGCATGATTGCATGGGGGTTACACTATTTATTGATGGGGAACCCTGGGGCGTTTTAACGCTGGATGCGCTGACCCCCGGTACTTTTGACAATATCGACCCGATGCAACTCAGCACCTTTATCAGCCTGACTGCGGCCACGGTCAAGGCGGCGGGACTGATTGCCTCGCTGGAACAGCGGGTGCGTTATGCGACCCAAACCTTATTCAAGGAAAATACCGAGCAAGACATGATCGGTGACAGCGAATGTATGCGGAAATTGCGCAACGAAATTTCCATCGTCGCCCCGTCGGAACTGGCCGTGTTAATTTTGGGCGAAACGGGGGTAGGCAAAGAACTGGTTGCGCTACGCATTCATCTGGAATCGAGTCGCGCCGATCAAGTCATGGTCTACGTCAATTGCGCGGCATTGCCTGAGAGCATTGCCGAGAGCGAATTATTCGGCCATAGCAAAGGCGCATTTTCCGGCGCCATTAATGATAGGGCGGGCAAGTTTGAATTGGCCGACGGCGGCACGATTTTTCTGGATGAAATCGGTGAGTTGCCGCTCTCCATTCAGGCCAAATTATTGCGCACCTTGCAAAATGGCGAGATACAACGCGTCGGCAGCGATAAGCAAATCAAGGTTAATGTGCGGGTCATTGCCGCAACCAACCGCAATCTGCAGCAAGAAGTCGCAGCGGGGCTGTTTCGCCCGGATCTTTACCATCGTCTGGCCGTTTATCCGATGCACGTACCGGCCTTGCGTGAACGGGGCAAAGACGTTTTATTGCTGGCGGGCGCTTTTTTGGAAAAAAACCAGCAGCGTCTGGGTATTAAAAAATTGCGTCTGGATCAGGACGCCAAGAAAGCCTTATTGGATTACCATTGGCCCGGCAACATTCGTGAACTGGAGCATTTACTCAGTCGGGCGGCGCTAAAATCAGCGACCCCGGAAAATCGCCAGGCTGATTTTATAACCATTTCCCTGGCCTATTTGGATATAGTGCCGAAGCCGTTGAACCATCCACCTATCAACACCGTAGCCGATTCATCGACAGCTCCATCCGCGCCAATAGACTTTAAAAATGCGGTTGAAGAATTTCAGCGTCAACTCATCCAGCAACAGCTTGCAACGCAACAGGGCAATATGGCCGCTACGGCACGAGTGCTGGGGCTGGATCGGGGTAATTTTCATCGCTTGCTAAAACGATTGGCGGTTAAGTGAGACCTGATTGTACGCTGGTATTTTCAAACCCCTGCTAACTACGAGGGGTTTGAATTGCAATTATTAAAGACGCCTTTTAGAGCAAACAGCTACTTTGTCCAAGCTGGGGCATCCTGTATCATGTAAACTCTTTAATCTGTAAATGCCCATACAAAGTAGATAACTATTCAAATTCGATCTTGAACCTTTCACCTTGAACCTTTCACCTTAAGATTTATGAATATCGGCAAACTGTATATTATTTCCGCCCCCTCCGGCGCCGGTAAAACCAGCCTGGTTAAACAACTGGTTGCCGATTTGGATGGACTGACCGTATCGATCTCCCATACCACCCGTCAGATGCGGCCCGGCGAAACGCATGGTCAGGATTATTACTTTATCTCAGTCGCAGATTTTCAAGCCATGCAGACAAAACAGGCGTTTCTTGAACATGCCCAGGTTTTTGATAATTTTTACGGCACAGCACAAAAGACCGTGGAAGAAAACCTGAATCGGGGACTGGATGTAATTCTTGAGATCGACTGGCAGGGTGCCGAGCAAATAAAAAAACTGCTGCCCGACAGTCTTTCGATTTTTATCCTGCCGCCATCGACGGAAGTGCTGTTGCAACGCCTTCGAAACCGGGGACAGGATGATGAACACATCATCGCCCGCCGGATGCGCGATGCGGTGACCGAAATCCGCCACCATGACGAGTTTGATTATCTGGTGGTCAATGATGACTTTGCGCTAGCACTGACTGAATTAAAAAGCATCATCATTGCCAATAGGCTAACCCGGCAACGCCAGCTGCATAATCTGCGGCCTTTATTGGCTTCGCTGCTTTCGTAGGAAACGATAAATACACCAGAGTTACTTGACGTAGGGCGTGCCGTGCGCGCCTTCTTCGAAGCTTGGGATTAAGAGGCTTTACACCTCTGGCGCGCACGGCACGCCCTACTCGGCTCTTCGTGGTTAAAAATGCCCTCAAATAACCCCATTTTCAATCACCGGCAGCACCCAGTAATTAATCCCCGAGCCGGAAAACTCCGCTTTCAGTTGCGCCAATAATGCGGCCAATCCCTGCTCCGGCACGTACATTTGAAAACGGATTTTTCTTTGCCGCCCAGTGACCTGTTCAGCTAGCGATAAGCCTTCATTTTTATGATCATGGGAGTTGACCGGAAAACTGCTAAAGCCGTGTTCCGATTCCAGCGTCAACAGACAATCGACAACCGCTTCTTCAAGGCTCGGCGGCACTCCGAGTGTGACTAAATATTCCTTGCTGTTCAAAGCTTCACCTCCTTCGGCAGTCCAAATAATTTAAACAGAATCGGCAATAAAAATAAGGTCAAAAAGGTCGACGACACCAAGCCGCCTATCACCACGATAGCCAGGGGCCGCTGAATTTCAGACCCCGGCCCGGTTGCAAACAGCAACGGAATCAAGCCGAATGCAGCAATGCTGGCGGTCATCAGCACGGGACGCAGACGCCTGGATGAACCTACCAGCACCACTTTAACCAAGTCCATGCCGGTTGCGATCAGCTGATTAAAATAACTGACCATGACCACCCCGTTCAACACCGCAATCCCCAGCAGCGCGATAAAGCCGACCGATGCCGGTACGGATAGATACTCGCCGGATACCCATAAGGCAAATACGCCGCCGACCATCGCCAGCGGGATATTGGATAGCACCAATACGGCTTGGCGAACCGAGCCGAACGTTGAAAACAATAACAAGAAAATCAGCCCTAACGAGACCGGTACAACCAGCGACAAGGTTGCCGCAGCGCGTTGCTGGTTTTCGAACTGGCCGCCGAATTCAACGGTGTAGCCTGTCGGCAAGTCGATTTTTTCAGCTACGGCTTTGCGGGCTTCATCGACAAAACTGACCAAGTCCCGGTTCAGCACGTTACTGGTAATGACCACAAAGCGCTGGCCGCGTTCCCGGCCCACCGACACCACGCCTTCCACTTTTTCTATTTTGGCAACCGCCGTAACCGGCACATGCCCACCATCCGGCAGCGCAATTTGGAGGTTGTCGAAATCGGCAACATTGCTGTCGCCGCGCAAAATCAGCGGCGTGCGTTTGATGCCTTCCTGAACCACGCCCAGCTTCAAGCCTTCAATCTGCGCCCGCAGCAGCGTTTCGATGCTGTCGCTATCCAGACCCAAGCGCCCGGCGGCCGACTTGTCGATGGTGAGCTGCAAAAACTGCATCCCTTCATTTTGCTTGGCGAACACGTCGCTGGCGCCGGTTATGTTTTTCAACACCTCTTCAATCTGTTGAGCTTTTTCATTTAACACGGCAAGGTCGTTGCCGAATAATTTAACCGCCACATCGCCGCGCGTTCCGGTCAGCATTTCCGAGACGCGCATTTCAATCGGCTGGGTAAACTGAAAGGCAATGCCCGGCGTTTGCGCCATGACTTTCCGTATCTCATTCCGCAATTGTTCTTTGCTGTCCATACGCCATTGCTTTTTAGGCTTGAGTATCAAAAACGTATCGGTATCGTTTAAACTCATCGGATCAAGCCCCAACTCGTCCGTGCCGACTCTGGCGACAATATCGACGATTTCGGGAATATTTTTACGCAGATTTTTTTGCACCTGAAGATCCAATGCCACGGATTGCTCCAGGGTAATCGACGGCAATTTTTCCAGCATCACGATGATGATGTCTCCTTCGTCCATGGTCGACATAAAAGTGCTGCCGATCTGGGTAAATACCAGCACGGTCACGGCCAATAAAGAGCCTGCCGCGATGAATACTTTTTTGCTGTTGGCCAGACACCAGACTAAAGCGGGCTGATAAAATTTTTGTATGTTTCTGGGCAACCAGGGTTCTTCGTGCGACACCTCTTTCAACAAATAAGAGGCGAGCACCGGAATTACGGTAAGCGACAATATCAAGGATCCGCTAAGCGCGAACACGATAGTCAAGGCCATCGGTGTAAATAATTTGCCTTCCAGCCCTTGCAAAGTCAGCAACGGTAAAAACACGATAATAATAATCAAGATGCCGGAAACAACGGGCTGGGCAACTTCACGGGTGGCTCGGTAAATGACATGCAATCGCGGTAGGCGCCGGGCTTTTTCGGTGTGCGCCAAATGGGTGATCAGGTTTTCAACCACCACCACGGCGGCATCCACCAGCATGCCGATAGCAATGGCAAGGCCACCTAAACTCATCAGGTTTGCCGACATGCCCATGGTGTTCATCAAAATAAAAGTGAACAACGCTGCCAGCGGCAAGGCCAGCGCAACAACCAAAGCGGCGCGCAAATTACCCAGAAATAAAATCAACAAGATCACAACCAGCACGATGGCTTCGAGTAGCGCATGCAAAACTGTATTCACCGCCTTGTCCACCAGATCGCCGCGATTGTAAAAAACCTTGGCCTCAACACCTTTAGGAAATCCGGGGCTGATTTCGGCCAGTTTTTTCTCTATATCGACAATGGTTTGTCTGGCGTTAGTGCCGCGCAAACTCAGCACCAGTCCGGTGGCAGCTTCACCTTCGCCGTTTTTGCTAACCGCACCGTAGCGGGTCAACGCGCCGATTTTGATGGTGGCGACATCGCCGACGGTAATAGGAATGCCGTTTTTGTTATCCACCACAATAATGCCGACATCGTCCAGGGTTTTGATGCGGCCTTCGGCGCGCACAATCAAAGCTTCTTCGCCATCGGTCATGCGCCCCGCGCCGTCATTGCGGTTGTTGCTTTCCAATGCAGCCGTCAGTTGGGCCAT
>CAZAUB010000070.1:7334-9050 GCA_964488195.1 uncultured Methylobacter sp.
TGCGGGATGCCCAGCAGTTCGACCTCGATCGGCGCGGTGATTCTGGCTTCAACTTCTTCCGGGGTCATGCCGGGCGCTTTGACGATGACCTTGACCTGGGTCGGCGACACTTCGGGAAAAGCGTCAATAGGGATGTTTTTAAACGCCCAATAGCCGCCGCCCGACAGCAGCACGACCAGCAACAACATCATCAGTCGCTGACCCAGCGCAAAACGAATCAGGTTTGCCATTACTCGTCACTCCCCAGCCCCAGCCAGTTCGCTTTGAGCGCAACCGCACCTTTGACGGCGACTTCTTCGTTGCCGGTAAGCTCGCCGCTGATAATCGACTCGTCGCCCTGTTTGCCGATTACGGTGATAGGGCTAACCGAAAATCCCTGTTGATTGCGGATAAAAATGAAGGCTTTGCCTTCATTCTGGGCGATAGCCGTATTGGGGACTTTAAAAGCCGCCTTGTCGCTGGACTGGATAATCCGGGTATTGAGCCGTTGTCCGGGTCGCAAAGATTCGGTGTTTTTCGTCTCTACCACCGCTCTCGCCAGCATAGTCTGGTTTTCCGGATTTACGCTTTGCCCCAACAAGGTGATTTTTGCTCTGACTTCGGAGTTTTCAACCTCGACCCGATCGCCGATTTTAATGCTGCCCATGCGTTCCTGCGGGATATTAATCTCCAGCCAAAGCTCATCCAGATTGGCGATGCGGTACAGCGGCGCCATCATATCGATATGGGTTCCCGCGACGGCTAAACGCTCCAGCACCACTGCGGCAATCGGCGCACGGACATTCAGCTGGCGGGTTAATCGGTGCGTTTTGGCAAGCTGACCAACCTCGCCGGAAGTCATCCCCGCAATTTCCAGCAATTGCTTGTGTTCATCAGTCTCAGAAACAGCGGAATGATACTGGCTGCTGGTTTCCTGCCAGCGTCGATCGGGAATCACGCCCTCTTCCAGCAGTTTTTTGTCCCGATTGTAGTTAATCAAGGATGCTTGCTGTGCAGTGCCCGCTTTCAGATATTCCCGTTGCAGCGTCAGCAGGTCAGGGCTGTTGAGCTGGGCTAGAATCTGCCCTTTTGCAACTTTATCGCCTATCGCCACATTCAGTTTGTCGATGACTCCGGCTTGCGATGCGCTGACAATATATTCCTGCGTCGGCGGAATCACTACTTTAGCCGGGGCGGACAACACCGGAATTTGTGTAACGGGTTCCGGTTTGCCCAGTGTTACGCCGAGGTTCTCAAGGTTTCCCTGGGAAATTTGAATAACGTTCTCAGTTGCGTGGCTGCCGAAACCGGCCAGGCTCAAGAGCAGCACCATTGCAGGGCGGGCAAAAAATAGTCTCATGGCATAACTCCTACGGCCTGGTTATAAAGCGCTATATCGCGCTGTAACATGACTGCCCGTTGCTTGGCATTCAACACCGCTTGCTGGGTTCTGGACTGGATTTTTAACAAATCCATCAGATCGATTTCCCCGACCGAAAAACTTAACTGGGTCATTTTTAAATGCTCTTCGGCAACCTTCTTTAATTCATCGGCAATGCCCAGTTCGACCCGGTTGACCTCCAGGCTATGTTCAGCCTCGTGATGCGCCTGTTCCAAATCGCGGTTCATTTGTTCGCGCTCCGCAAGCAGTTTATTTAATTCGACATTAACCGCCGCTACCTGCGGTGCCAGATGCGCACTGCCTCCGAAAGGAACGGTTACGCCGATGTTGAAACT
>CAZAUB010000071.1:0-9045 GCA_964488195.1 uncultured Methylobacter sp.
TTGATAAACGGCCATTGCTGTATCACTTTATAATTGACACCGTCCGGTTCGCTACAGGATTCGACCAGGCAAAATGCTTCGGCGCGCCAAATAATCGGCTCAATCTTCACGTCCGGCAAATGCCGGGCATGTCGGGCCAGGGTAATATGGGGAGTATAAGGTCGGGTATCGGTGTGTATGCCGCAGTTTGCGACTGCTGATTCCAACGCGGCTGCCAACATCACCGCCCCCGGCGCAGGTTGCGGGCAGGTCAGGCATAAAACCTTAGGCTTACTCCAGTAACTTAAGCTGTCAAAGGTCAACGTAAAAGGCTGGGCGGTAATGTCGGCGACGGACTGTTTAATCAATAATTCAGCATCCGCATCAACATAACCCAAAAACACCAAGGTCACATGGAGGTTGTGCGGCTGCACCCATTTGGATTCTTTAGCCGCGATGGATTGGTTCAAGCGTGCCAGCGTTTGCCGGGTTTCATCGTCAGGCCATAGGGCAAAAAACAACTTTGAAGTATCAGGCATGGATTTGACCTAAAGACTAGCCTTTCGCAACCGCCCGATTTTTGTTCCTGATCCACTCGCTCCACGACCCCGCATAAAGTTTAGAGCCGGTTAATCCTGCATGTTCCATTGCCAGTAAATTATGGCAGGCGGTAACGCCGGAGCCGCAATAATGAACGACTTGTTCGGGAGCATTAGTGCCGATTATCTGATTAAATTGTTCGCGCAATTTTTCTGTCGATAAAAACAGACCGTTGCTATCCAGATTTAACTGAAAGGCACGGTTTAATGCGCCGGGAATATGGCCAGCAACCGGGTCGATAGGTTCTTGTTCGCCGCGATAGCGTTCGGGGGTTCTGGCATCGATCAGGCAAATGGCTTTTTGGGCCAGACTGTTTTGCACCTGTAAGGCATTAAGCCATGCCGCTTCGTTCAGATTCGGCCTGAATGTGGCGGGCTTAATAGTGGGCAAGGTTGTGGAGATCGGTAGCCCTTGTTTTTGCCATTGCTTGATGCCGCCGTCCAATACGGCAACCTTATCATGCCCCATGCAACGCAATAACCACCACAGACGACCAGCAAAAGCGCCGCCCGCATCGTCATAAGCAACAACTTGGCTGTTGTTGGCTATCCCCCAGTTACCCAGTTTCTTTGCCAATAAAGCAAAGTCGGGCAAAGGATGGCGGCCGGTAAAATCGGTGATTGTCGAAGACAAGTCCCTGTCCATATGGGCGTAGCGGGCGGTGGGGATATGTCCGTGTCGATAGGCTTTGGCACCGGCTTCGGTATCCGCTAATGAAAAGCGGCAATCAACGATGACCCAATCAGGATTGTTAAGTTGTTGATGGAGTGTTTGTGTGGAAATGAGTGTGGTGTAAGCCATAGTTTTATACCGTTAAGATGATTTTGCCGATGTGTTGGCTGCTTTCCATGAGTTGATGGGCTTTTGCGGCATCGGTGAGTGCAAAAGTTGAATGTATAACCGGTTTTATTTTGCCTGATTCCAATAAAGGCCAGACGCTTTCAATTAACTTGCCGGCAATTGCCGCTTTAAAGGCATCGTCCCTGGCTCTTAAGGTGGAGCCGGTAATGGTGAGCCGTTTGAGCATTACGGGCAACAAGTTTATTTCAGCTTTCGGGCCGTTTTGAATGGCAATTTGCACCAGTCGGGCATCATCGGCCATGCATTTTATGTTGCGAGGAAAATAGTCGCCGCCGATCATGTCCAGAATAACATCGACGCCTTTGTTGTCGGTAAGTCGCTTGATCTCCTCGACAAAATCCTGAGCCTTGTAGTTGATCGCGGCATCGGCGCCGAGTTGCAGGCAGAACTCACATTTTGCTTCTGAGCCTGCGGTGACTATTACGTTGGCGTTAAAGGCTTTGGCCAGTTGTATCGCTGTCGTGCCTATGCCGCTGGTACCGCCATGCACCAGTAGCGTTTCGCCCGGCAGCAACTGTGCTTGGTCAAAGACATTGCTCCAGACGGTAAAAAAAGTTTCCGGTAATGCGGCGGCCTGAGTAAAAGACAGGTTTTCCGGTATGGGTAAGCATAATGCTGCCGAGGCGAGGCAATATTCGGCATAACCGCCGCCAGTCACCAGTGCGCAGACTCTTTCACTTTCGTTTAGATGGCTGATATTTCTCCCTATCGCAATGATAGTTCCTGCAACTTCAAGTCCCGGAATGTCGGATGCGCCGGGCGGGGCTGGATACAAGCCTTTGCTCTGCATCACATCGGGGCGGTTGACACCGGCGGCGGCGACTTTAATCAATACTTGATTAGCTGACGGCGTTGGTATGGCGCGCCTAGCTGGTTTTAAAACACCGTTGTCAATTTCAATGGCAATCATCTGTGCAGGAAACGGCATAGTTATAATGTTTTCACATCAAAAGTTTAAATCTTCTTTCCCTAACCCTTTCCAACAGGAGAATAAAGGTGCCGAATTTTGAAGTGAGATAAGCATATATTGACATCAAGTGATATCGAAGATGCCGCAAGTCCAGGAAGTTTTGCTTAACAGCATTTTTTTTTCTGATACAACCTTAGCACATGCGCCACATATTGCTCTGTTTCAGGATAGGGCGGTACGCCGTGATAGCGATCTACAGCACCTTCGCCCGCGTTATACCCAGCTGCTGCCAGCGCAACATCGCCATTGTAACGATTTAACAACCATTGCAAATACTTTAAACCGCCTTTAATATTTTGCGATGCATTAAACGCATCCCCCACATTAAAACGCTCTGCCGTTGCTGGAATGATTTGCATTAACCCCATCGCATTTTTAAGCGAGCGGGCATCGGTCTCAAAATTAGACTCTACACTGATAATAGACAAAGCAAGGTGCGGATCAATCTCATACCAGGAGGACATTGTTTTGACCATATCCACAATCCAGGCTTTGCTTTTCGGAAGCCGACTCAGTCTGGTCGCAATGTCAATATCGTAGCCTACGACTGAGCCAAAGAAGGTCGATTTTTCCGGTTGCACGGTAGCGGAATTCATACAGCCCGGTAATGCTGGGGACTTTAATCGAATTGACTCCAGCATATTCTGGGCCTCATAGTGCCCCTGCTGCCCCGCCATCGAAAACAACGCAGCCGCATAATTGCGTTGTTTTGGCACGCCGGCGCCAAACGCATATAACATGCCGAGTTGATACTGCGCTTCAGTGCTGCCTAAACGCGCCGCTTCGCAATAACGCACAGCTGCCTGCCATAAATCGTGCGAACCGCGAGCATGGTGAGCTAACTTAACCGCCTCCTTCAGCAATTTTTGCGTGGACGGAGGTTCGTACTCCAGCTTTAATGTGAGTTTTTCATCGGATAGAGCGTAACAAGACGACTCATTGAGAAAAAAAATAATGACACAACCTAAAAAAAGACGGATGCATTGAAATAATCGGATCATCTTAAAAATCTCCCCTGTTTATGACAAAGCCCTCTAACACATTGAGTTGTAGGTGTATTTAAATGCCTCATAAAGTGACAATAATTAAATATAACCAATGCGTTATATATTTTTTATCTAATTTTTGTCGTGTACAGAGAGAAATCTCATCTAAATTACATGCTATGTCGAGTATAAACCTAGTCTGATCAATAGAACAATTTTATCGTTCATATAACAAATGCGCATCCCCTTGGATGCTCTGTTCAAAGTCAAACTTATTTCGGCGATATCCAAGTATCTGACAGATACCCGAATTGCATAAAAAAGGATGTTGTTGAAAGACTTGTCGAGTTCAGCATTCTGTGGATAGCATGGGGCACAAGCGCAGGACAGCAGGCAGCCTGTAACGGTTTTTTGCCGTTAGGTGCGAGATATTGGAAGTAAGACTTGACTGTGGGTCTTGTTGTTGGAGCTGAAGGCCGAGATATAAAGAGCTAAGCGAATATAACGGTTGTCGGTTTTGGATATTTGCACCAAGCTTCTGCCCGGGCCGTTGACCCGAGCAGTTACGCCATCTGTGATGCTGATTTACTCTGGTGTATTGACGGGTGCGCCAGGTATTTTTGTGCTCAAATCGGGATTTAATGGTTGAGCTTTTAAGACAATATCATCCAAATTAATCCGCTTGAGATCGGGCGCATCCGTTTGGCAGGTTTTATATTCATCAAGTGGGTCTCCTTCAGCAAGATCGGGAAAATCATCTGAGCGAACAACATCTAGCTTGCTCAGTAGTTCACCCTGAGCGGCATAAGTGCGTGCGTATGCGGTGATTAAATCACGATCAGTAGTGGTGTAATTCATCCTTGAATTAAAGTATTCATTCTCAGTATCCAGTAAATCAAGCAAGGTGCGCTGTCCAATATCAAATTGCTTGCGATATGCCTCGCGCGCCTTTTGAATGGATAATTGATGCTGATCCCGAAGGGGTAATTGCGCCTTTAAGTTAGTAACATCAGTATAAGCTATTGCCAGTGTCTGGCGTGTATCCCTACAGGCTTTGTCTCGCAAATCCTGAGAATTGTATTTCTTCTCAAGCGTCTGCCCAACCACTGACTTATCCGAAAAACCATTAAACAGGTTATAGCTCATTACCAGGCTTATTGCATCTCCCGCAGAAGGGTTATTCTGGCCGTCAGAACTTGTTTGTACGGTTTTATTGCCTACCAAATCCACTCTTGGAGAGTATTTGCCTCGCTTGGCATTAACCTCGTCCTCGGTAGACATAATGTTTTCTATGGCCGCCAATACGTCAGGATTTTTCTGGTAGGTGGTTTCTAATGCTTTAGTTATCGAGGGTTCCACGCTGGCCTTAAAAAAATCAACTTCCGGCAACTCGGCAGGGGGTATTTCGCCCGTTAATCTTTGGTAGCGTGCTTCCACGTTTTGCAAATTAGTGGTTTGGGTAAGCAAGTTTGCTTCAGCCAAGTTTAAACGCGCATTTGCCTGCTCCAGATCAACCCTGCGGCCTACACCAGCAATGACCCGCTCTTCTATGCGATCATAGATTTGTTTATGGGCTACATAGTTATCTGATGCATAACCGACAAATTGACGATATTTTTGGGTATCTATGTAAGCCTTGACGGTGTCCATGGCTATGCTTTGCATGGCGCTTTGTATTTGGTAATAACGCACACGCGCCGCATGGTCTAAACGATTAATGTCATTGATGGTGGCAAAGCCGTCAAACAGCATCTGATGCAGCACGAACTGGGTCTGGAGTTCTGGTGTTTGTGTATTGTTGATATTTGGCGACAGCCGCTCTTGAGCCCGCAGGGTGGAAATCAGATCAACTTTCGGTAAATAACCGCCTATCGCAGCATTATGCTCTTGCTCTGCGGCCAAGTAAGTGTGATAACTCGCCTGCACCTCAGGGTTGGCAGTGATTGTCTTCTCAACCAGATCCCGCAATGACACTGAAGGTCCCGCTTTGGCAACGCCTGAATCCTGTTTTGGCTCTCCCTTACAATGCCCCAGTGGCAGTCCGCATGTAATTGTTAAATCCAATCCTGAATCACCTTTAGCTTTGCCAGAGTCTGCTTTAGCTTTGCCTGAATCAACATTAGAAATACTTGGTTCAGTTTTGACAATGCCTGAATCAGCATTAACAATATCTGGTTCAGCTTTAGCAATGCCTGTAATAAGAAGTGCTGCTACAAAGAGACTTGCGTAATATTTTTTGTTCATATTTGGTAAACTCAGGTTAGAATTTAATCTAAAATATCATTATAATATTTCGATTATCAAAGTTGAAAAATTGTGAAACATCTTTTCATGTTGGTAAGTTCAGTTCCAGTTCAAACTAGTTAATATTATAATATTTTAAGATATTAGGCTATATTTATAGATGTTTATTTAATAATTTACAATCTTACATATCAATTTAGATCTTAAATGCCATTATGATAGATAGCCTGAAAGCAACTTACAAGCCAGTCATTTTTTGAGATCTTAGTCATTACACAGCCCGCTTTCTTTTTTAACCCAATGAAAAATATCTTGCTTAAGATTATTTTAGGTATTCTTATATTTTTCATTTTACTCCACTTATCCAATGCAACCGACTTTAACAAATTAGCCAGCCTCGCCGGTCAAAGATATGGTATTTCTGCGCGAAACACTGTTTTAAACTTGCAAGCAACTGTTGACCAACTTAAGTCTGCATCAGATATGGAAAAGGTCAAACGTATCAATGATTTCTTTAATACAGAAATTAAATACTTTGATGAGGATATTAATACTTGGGGTGAATCCGACTATTGGGCAACCCCCTTAGAATCCTTGGGTATGGAGCGTGGCGACTGTGAAGACTTTAGCATTGCCAAATACATATTCCTCAGGGTGCTAAATGTTCCCAATGAGAGCCTCAAACTTACTTATGTTCGAGCTCAGATAGGTGGCCCACACAGCAGGGTTTTCGTGGCGCACATGATTTTGAGCTACTACGCAACGCCTACGGCAGAACCGCTCATTCTTGATAATCTCATTCCAGATATTCGCCCAGCCTCCCGGCGGGGTGACCTGATCCCGGTTTTTTCTTTCAATAGCGAAGGTCTCTGGACAGGCGCGGCTAATACACCTCAAGGCGGGTCTTTGAACAGTCTTTCACGCTGGCGTACTGTACTGGCGCGGATTCACGCTGATGGTATAGACCAAATATAATTATAAGGAATCACTATGTCTCTCATTAAAGAATTATGGATAGCTATCATCATCGCCATAGCATTGGCTTTCAGTGCCAGCATTGTCGTCAATACGATATCCAGCAAACAGTATCTGGAAAAACAACTCCAGATGAAAAACATCGATAACGCTGTCTCTTTGGCGCTATCGATAACGCAAATGGAAAAAGATCCCGTAGTCATTGACCTGATGCTTTCAGCGCAGTTCGACAATGGGCATTACCAGTACATCAGGCTCACCGATCCTAACGGCAAACTGATGACTGAAAGGGAAAGCACCGGCCAATCGCCGGATGTTCCACTCTGGTTTAGCCAGCTTATTCACATTAGCGCGCCTCCAGGCATCGCACAGATACAAAATGACTGGGCGCAATATGGCACGTTGTCGCTGGCAAGCACGACCGAATTTGCCTATCAGGATTTATGGAACGGAACCCTAATGGCCTTGTTGTGGAGCGCAATTATTGCCGCCATCACCGGCTTGATAAGCACAATTATTTTAAAAAGGATACTCCGCCCGTTAAAAGAGATGGTCGTCATGGCTGAAGCCATAGGTGACCAAAACTTCTTTACCATCGAGGAGCCCAAAACCATCGAATTTAAAACCTTGGCCCAAGCTATGAACCGCCTTTCCAATCGGATTAAGGCGATGCTGAAAGATCAGGCGCAACTATTGGAAGGGCTGCGCCTGGAGGCCAACTATGATCCGGTTACCGGATTAATGAACCGAAAATATTTCATCAGTCGCGTGACTGCACATGTTTCTGACGAAGAAAGCTTTAATGATGGTGTGCTGGTTGTCTCTCATATTTCCAACCTGGCAGAAATCAACGAAACACTTGGCGGCGTAGAAACCGATGCGCAATTGAAGAAAATGGGTAATGAGCTGGGAGCATTATGTCATCAATTCCCTTCACTTATTGCAGGCCGCTTGACCGGCGCTGATTTTGCGGTTTTTTCAAAGCTGCCGACAGATCACCATGCGCTGGCCACTCAGATCAAGAACGTTCAATTAAAGGCCGTCAGCAACTTACAGGATGCTTTCCCGAACTTTAATTTATCAACAACATCCAGCAAGATTAGCAAATCGGATCAACTCGAAGGCCTCAAAAACCTCATCTCTACCGCCAATGAAAAAATGGGGGCGGATGAAACTGACATTATCGATTTGATTAACCATAACTTCATCACCACCTATGAAAATAATGATGAAGTTGAGTGGCGAAATATGCTGACCACCGCGCTGGACACCAAGCGCTTGAAACTTGCCGCTTTTCCGGTCATCTCTTCATCGGGCAAGCTTATCCATAATGAGAGCCCGGTGCGCCTGCAACTCGAAAAAGATGGCGCCTGGGTTTCAGCAGCCGAGTTTATCTCTTGGGCGATTAAGCTTGATTTGATTACCCGGATTGACGACCGGGTTGTCGAATTTGCAATTGAAACACTTGCCGGGGGAGGGGATCTAGCCATCGGACTCAATGTTTCCACAGGCGCCATGTGCAATCCATCCTATCTGGATAAACTGACCGCGCAGCTAAAGCAGCATCCTGACACCGCCCAGCATTTATGGCTTGAGGTTACTGAGGACGGTGTGTTTAACCAACTGGATGAGTTCAGGCACTTCTGCAAAATGCTCAAACCGCTAGGCTGTAAAATTGGTGTTAAGCATGTAGGTGCACAGATATTACGATTAGGTGAGCTGCATGACCTTGGCCTGGACTACATCAAGATTGATGCGTCCCTGGTTCGAGGCGTTGATAGCAATACAGGCAACCAGGCTTTCTTGAAAGGCTTATGTCTGATTGCCCATTCAATCGGATTAATGACCATCGCAGAGGGCGTTTATAACGATAGAGAAATCGTCATCCTGCCAACATTGGGCATAGATGGAATGACAGGGTCTGCCATTAAACCGATTTCCTGATTAAGGCTTTGGTTAAAAATAACTTCCCGAAATAACTATTTTCGGTCATCAAGCCGTTCGTGCAGAGCCTGTCGAAGCATGATCGGCTTGACACAGTGGATCGAAATTTTTCCGCCCACCCTTCGACAGGCTCAGGGCGAACGGAAAAATTTTACCCAATCCATGTCGGAAGTTATTGTTGACCGTATCCTAAAAGTGCGGTTTAAGCTCAAGGTAAACGATCACCCAATAGATATGCGCAAATTGTATCATCGTCATCCCGGCAGGGATTGCCGGGATCCAGAACACAGGGATGTGGTTGAGTGTGCGTATGTAAAAACAGCTCAAAAGTGATCTTACGTGACTAAAAACCGATTGATCGAACTTGCGCAATCCCCTGTGTGGCAAGGCTTGTGGCCCATTTTGGTATTGCCATCCATGGCTTCTGGATCCCGGCACAAATCTGTCTGGAACAGATTTGCATTTACCCGAAGGGCGTCAGGCAGG
>CAZAUB010000072.1:0-2448 GCA_964488195.1 uncultured Methylobacter sp.
AAATTCACTTAAGTTGATCACCCTGTGATTACATTTCTCCCTGTTAAGGGTCTTAATTACCCTCTTGGCTACAACATCAGGCTCTATTCTGACCAACGCATTATATTCGACATGATTTGAGTCAATGGATTGAAGCATTTGGATTTTTATATCCTCTATTGTTCCAGATTTTTTTAAAAAACCTTGTAAAGCCGGATTAATAAAGTTTTGAATATCGGGAACTAATGTTGACGCAGTGATGTTTTTTAAAATTATAAACATAGTATTTTGTTATCCTGCACATGACAAAAATCAAATTTATCACTTTAAATCAAAATCTAAGCGTTAGGGTCTTCCAATACAAAATATGTGACGGACTTCACGATTTTAATAGCGAAAAATAAATCTACAAATACTCAATTATTGTTTGTTTGTGATGAAAAATAAAACCGATTATGAACTGTTGAACAGGGTGCTCGTTGAGGATCGACTTGGTGCTTAGTTTCATCAATGACTGCTTTTGGCCGAAAGCGGAAAATCATTGTTTCAGACATTGGCAGCAAAAGTCTGAATTATTTTTCTACCCTATCAGGTCAAATCTGGACTATTACAGCTTAGGGCGGGCACCCGATACCGAATCAAATCCCCCGGTGTATCCAAATCCCACTGTTCGCTCAGTTCGAGATAGCGAAGTTTATAGTGTTCGATACGGTTGCAGGTTTCATCAAGCACCCGCGCCGTTCCCCAGGGCATGTTATCAAAAAGTTCCGGGTGGGGTCGGTTGAGTCCGATCAGCACATAACCGCCGTCTTCTGCGGGGGCTAGCACGATTTCATTGCCCTGGTTTAAGACGGTTAATGCTTGTTCCAGATCCTGCTCGGTTAATGACGGGCAATCGCAACCCATTAACAGGGCGTGGGAGTAATCGGCAAGCGCCGAGCAGAAAGCGTGGTGCATACGGTCGCCTAAATCGGCTCCTTGTTGTTGCTGGAGAATTATCGGATAGGTTGCAGCCGATGCCGTAAAAAATACATGGTCGGTGGTTGGCGTACACCAGAGTTGCACCGGGCATAAGTGGCTTTGTGTCGCCTTTTGCAGTGTTTTTATGCTGAGTTCGATATGAAGCTCGGCCGCCTGTTCGGCAGTTAATTCCGGGATTAGGCGGGTTTTAACCTGGCCGGGAATCGGGGCTTTGCAGAAAATCATCAGGACGGTGTCGGGGTATTTGTAGGTCATGATTGATGAGCTGCGGGCGATTGACGGATTATTTTTACGCATAGGTATTTAAACAACGCGTCATCCCGGCAGGGAATGCCGGGATCCAGAGCACAGGGATGTGAATGGTTGATTGAACAGCGTAATCCTCTGTGGCAGGACTTGTGGTTTAATTTGATATTGCCATCCATGGCATCTGGATCCCGGCATTCCCTGCCGGGATGACGAATTCTATGGGGGTGGGCGTAAGTCATCGTTTCCGCAGGGCCTTAAAAGGCAGCAGCAATAACTGCATAAAGCCTAATTCATGCAGCTCACGGAAAGGCTGTAAACCAATAGCCATATCCGTTTGAGGTTGCTTGGGTTCGGCAATATAGGTTTTGCATAGCCTGTCCCAGCAGGAAATTGAAAAGCCGTAATTGCTGTCTGTTTCGGCCGGAAGGGTCGAGTGATGAATGCGGTGCATGTCCGGGGTGATGATCAGCCAGCGTAGTTTTTTATCTATCGCCGGTGGGATGTTGATGTTGCTGTGGTTAAAGGTCGCGGCGCCGTTAAGGATAATCTCGAAAGCGATGACCGCCCACGGATTTGCGCCGATCAAGATAATGCACAGCACCTTGTACAGCATCGAAATCATAATCTCCAGCGGATGAAAGCGCACGGCGGTGGTGGCGTCAAATTCCAGGTCGGTATGATGCACCTGATGTAAATGCCAAAGCAGCGGCCATTTATGCGAAACGATATGTTGGCAGTAAATGGCAAAATCAAGGGACAATAAGGTCACGATAATCGACAGCCATTCGGGGGCGGGCAATTGGTTTAACAGTCCGTAACTTTGGTCTGCGGCGGTTACGGCGCTCAGGTAGGCAATGCCGCCGAGGCTTAAGCGCATAATTGTGATGTTGAATGCGGCAAGGCCCAGATTAACCGGCCAGCGTTGTTTGCGGCTGATCTGCTGGACTCTTCTGGGGCTGAGATATTCCCAGCCGATCATGATGCAGAATATGCCCAGTGCGGTGGATAAACGGATTACGGTTTCCAAAACTGTCCCCTGGAATAAAGTTGAGCCAATATTTGCGGGTCTGCGCCAAAGAAGTAACGCAGGCGCAAACTCCACATCAGCAGTATAGTCCTGTAAATGCCGTAGCGCTCCCATTTTCGAGCGGAGCTGGTGACCTTGGCGCTAAGACAAAGCGGCGGGCTGATTTTTTTTAGCGCCTTGCTCAAGGCGATGTCTTCCATCAAGGCGATTTC
>CAZAUB010000072.1:2548-8971 GCA_964488195.1 uncultured Methylobacter sp.
TGATGATTTTGTCGGCTAAAGCGGCCGGGGTGACTGGCGGGGTATTGGAGGCATCGACAATGATGATTTCACAGTTGGCGCGTAAGGGCTGCAACGCAAGCAAACACGAGGCTATGGTTTTTTGTTCATTCAGGGTTGGGATGATGATCGAAAATTTCATTGGGAGAATCACCCCGTTTGATACTGCAAGGCCGCCCTGACACAACGCAAAACCCCATAACTGTATTGCCCCTCAAACAGCTCATAAACCGGTTTAAGCGCGTTCTTTTGCTCTTCGGGCAAGTTGATAATGCTTTCTTCTATCCGCCTGATTTCCTGCTCGGGTAATTCAACGACATCGGCCAGCACTAACATCCCCTGTTCCAGGGACTGGGCCAGATGCCCGTATATGGTGGTCTCTTGCAGCTCTCTTTGCTGGGCGATTTGCTTTACGCTGTAACCCAGCCGGAATAAGGCCACCGATTCGGCCATCGTATCCGACAGGCCAATCGGCCCATTGTTAATGTCGGCAAACTCCTTGATCACCACCAGGAATTCATCGGCGTAAAGCTCCAGCTTGCGTTCGCCGACACCGGACAGCAGGCTCATTTGCTGACGATTGGTCGGCTTGGCTTCCAACATTGCCATCAGGGTTGCATCATGAAAAATAACATAGGGCGGCACATCCTGGGCATCGGCAATCATCTTGCGCTTGGCGCGCAACGCATTCCACAGCAGGGTATCGTCAGCTTTAGCAAACTCCCTGCTCGTCTTCTTGCCGCCGCTTCGACCGCGCGCAGGTTTCGCAGGTTGCAAATCCTTGCGTAGCATCAGTTGCTGTTCGCCGCGTAAAATAGGCCGACAGGATTCGGTTAGCTGCAACGCGCCAAAGCGGTCGAAATCGACCGCCACCAGCCCCCGTGCAACCAGCTGCCGGAACACCGAATGCCATTGCTGTTCATCAATATCAACGCCGATGCCGAAGGTCGATAACTTGTCATGGCTGGCTTTGATAATCCGCTCGGTAGCCTTGCCGCGCAACACATCGATCAAATAGCCGACGCCGTAACGCTGCTGGGTGCGGTGGATGCAGGACAGCGCCTTTTGTGCGGCCAACGTTCCGTCCCAGGTTTTAACCGGCTCCAAACAAGTGTCGCAATTGCCGCAAGGCTGTTCAAGCAGGTCGCCGAAATAACCCAGCAAGGCTTGGCGGCGGCAATGAACCTGTTCACATAAAGCCAGCATCGCATCCAGTTTGTGGAACTCGACACGCTTGTGCGCTTCATCGGCGTTGGAGTCGGCGAGCATTTTCCGTAGCGTGATCACATCCTGCAAGCCGTAAGCCATCCAGGCGTTGGCGGGCAAGCCGTCGCGCCCGCCCCGACCGGTTTCCTGGTAATAGGCTTCCACGCTTTTGGGCAAATCCAGATGCGCGACAAAACGGACATTGGGCTTGTCGATGCCCATGCCGAATGCGATGGTCGCCACGATCACCACACCCTCTTCCATTAAAAACTGGTGCTGATGTTTGGCGCGTAAACCGGCGTCCATCCCGGCATGATAGGGCAGGGCGTTGACGCCTTTGGTTCTGAGCCATTCTGCGGTCGCATCGACTTTCTTGCGCGATAAGCAATAGACAATCCCGGCATCACCGGCGTGTTCGGCGCGGATAAAATCAATCAGCTGATCGCGGGCATTTTGTTTTTGCACGATCCGGTAACGGATATTGGGTCGGTCGAACCCGCTAAGATAGAGCTGCGCTTGCTCCAGATTTAGGCGTAATTTGATTTCTTCACGAGTTTTGTCGTCAGCGGTTGCAGTCAGCGCGATGCGGGGAATGTCGGGGAAGCGTTTATGCAGCAGCGAAAGCTGGAGATAATCCACCCGGAAATCGTGTCCCCATTGGGAAACGCAATGCGCCTCGTCAATCGCGAACAGCGCAATTTTGATGCGTTGGAACAGCGTCCCGGTACGCTCCGAGGTCAAGCGTTCCGGCGCGATGTACAGTAAATCCAGCTCGCCGTTAAGCAGCTGCTGCTCGATTTTTCGGGATTCTTCAAGCGACAAGGTGGAGTTCAAAAAAGCAGCTTTGACGCCCAATTGCAGCAAGGCGTTGACCTGATCCTGCATTAACGCGATCAGCGGCGAAATCACGATGCCTACGCCGGGCCGGATCAGCGCCGGAATCTGGTAGCACAACGACTTGCCGCCGCCGGTCGGCATCAAAACCAAAGCGTCCTGCCCGGCTATCAGCTGCTCGATGACCTCCTGTTGTTGCCCCCTAAATTTGTCGTAGCCGAAAACGGCTTTGAGTATTTCTTGTGGTTTGTTGTTCATAACGGCTCAAACAAAGCAGTCAGATCTTCCGCCGTCAGTTTCAACGATTCCTCTTTGGCACCGCCTTTGTATATGCCTTCGGCCAAGGCGCGCTTTTTGTCCTGCATCGCGATAATCTTTTCTTCCACGGTATTTTCGGTAATCAGCTTGTAGATGAACACCGGCTTATCCTGGCCGATGCGATGGGCGCGGTCTGCGGCCTGGCTTTCTGCGGCGGGGTTCCACCACGGATCGTAAATAATCACGGTGTCGGCTTCGGTCAGGTTTAGGCCGACCCCGCCTGCTTTCAGGCTGATCAGGAACACATTCACTTCGCCGCTTTTAAATAATTCTATGGCTTCGTCGCGGTTGCGGGTTTGGCCGGTCAGTTTGGCGTAGCCTATTTTTCGGGTGTTTAATTCGTCTTCAATCAGCGCAATCATGCGGGTGAATTGCGAGAACACCAGGATCCGGCGGCCTTCTTCCAGTTGCTCCGGCAATAGCTCCATTAGCAGGTCGAGCTTGGCGGACTGTTGTACTTTTTGTGCTTCCTTTAGCGGCAGGGTGCGCGGGTCGCAGCAGGTTTGGCGCAGTTTAAGCAAGGCGTCCAGGATGGTGATGTGGCTGCGTGACAGGCCTTTTTGGGCTATCGCATCGCGGACTTTTTTCTCCATGGTCAGGCGGATGCTTTCGTATAAAGCGGCCTGTTTTGGATAAAGCGGTACGGAGCGGATAATCTCGGTTTTAGGCGGCAATTCCGTGGCGACTTCCTGCTTGGTGCGGCGCAGCATAAACGGTGCAACCCGACGTGACAGTCGCGTTCTTTGCTCGCTATCGCCATAGATTTCAATAGGCGTACGGTAGCGTTTTTTAAACGTGGCGATGTCGCCTAGAAAACCCGGCATCAAAAAATCAAATTGCGCCCAGAGTTCGCCCAGGTGGTTTTCCATCGGGGTGCCGGTCAGGCAAAGCCGATGATTGGCTTTGATGCGGCGCACCAATTGGGCGGCTTTTGACAGCGGGTTTTTAACGGTCTGAGCTTCATCCAGAATCAGGTAATGATATTCATGCTCCAGCAGTGTTTCCTCGTCTCGAGACAGCAGCGGGTAGGTGGTCAGGATCAGGTCGTAGTCCCTGATTTTGTAGAACAGCTGTTTACGTTCGGTACCCTGCAAGATCAGGATTTTTAAGTCGGGCGTGAAGCGTTCGGTTTCCCGCCGCCAGTTGCTCATCAGGCTGGTCGGCGCGATGATCAGGCTGGGTAGGCTCATCCGGCCGCTTTGTTTTTCGATCAACAGGTGGGCGAGCGTCTGGATAGTTTTGCCCAGGCCCATATCGTCGGCAAGAATGCCGGAGAATTTATATTCCCGTAAAAATTGCAGCCAGTTGAGTCCTTGCTGCTGGTAATGGCGCAGCTCCGCCTGCAAGTTGTCAGGCAGAGTGACATCCTGAATGCCGGTAAAGTTTTTGAGTTTTTGACCCAGTTCCCGCAGCTCTTTTCCGCCGCTGATGGTGAACATGCCGTGGTTTTGTTCTTCCATGTCAGCCAGCGCGGCAGCGTTAAAGCGGGACAGTTTCAGCGAGCCGTCTTTGCCCATAGTGCTGCTGTTAAACAGCTCTATCAACACGTTCAGAAACGGTTTGATTTTGTCGCTGGGCAAGGTCAGGTAGTTGTGCTCGCCAAGCGGGATGCTGAGCATTTCCGGCAGGTTTTCCGGGTCGTAGTTTTCCAGTACCGGCATAATCAACGGCAGTAAAGGCAAGGACTGGCCGTCAATGTCTATGTTAAAGCGCATTTCAAACCAGTCATTCTGATTTTCGCTGATTTCGGCCTCCCAGTTCTGGGCGGTTTGAAAATTAAGCAGGAAGCTCTGATCGATGTCGATAATCCAGCCGTCCTGTTCCAGTTCCAGTAGGGTGTTTTGAAGAAAGCTCCCCCAGCGTGCGGCGCTGTCCATTTTGGTTTGGGCCGGGCTATACAAAAACAGTTCTTGTGTTCCGATTTGCACGGCAGGAGCGGAGGCAAAGCCAAGTTCGGTCAGGCGATGTATTGCCAGCTGTTCGGTTTCCACGTCACGTCTAATCCTCACCAGCCCTAGCTCGGTTTTTACCACGCTGTAGTCTTCCTGCGTGATCGCAGAAACTGTCCAGTCGCCGTACACAAAACTGACTGCCATAAAATGGGTGTATTGCTGGGGCGATACCTGATGTCCAAACAACAAAAGTTTGGGCGTAGGCGTCAGCTGATCGGCTTCGATTAGCTCGACTTTTTTTGGGGCGGGCAGCGGCAGGCTGGGGTGCTCAATAATCAGACGATGACTGAATTCGTCGGCATACTCGGCCGGTATCAGCGGGGCGGTCAGGATATTTTTAAGTTGATCGGTCGAGAGGTTGTGGGTGTTGACCGTCCCTATCAACCCCAAAGCCTCATCCAGATATTGCGGCGGGTCGGTTAGCAGCAGCATTGCCGACGGTTCGATTTCGACAGCTAATTGGTAATCGCCGTTCTCGGCTGTCTGCCAACTAAACTTTAAATCGCGGCCGGTTCCTTTTGTTAACGGAACCAGCTCGACGCCTTGCCAGAATAGCCGACCTGTTTTCAGTAACTTGGACAAGGCCAAATAACCTGTGGCCCCTGCAATCAAGGGTTCGTCTCTAAAAGTGGGGTTAAGCGCAGTCAGCAGCTTTGCAATTTCCTGATCCTCCGGTTGAACGTAATTGAGGTAGGAATAGCTGTAGCGGAGATTGTTTAAAGTCGTTTTCCTGCCTTTATTTAAACCGCCGGTTTTCTTTGCTTTGGTGATTAAAAATTCAATCGTGAATTCGTGTTTTGCATTGCCAGGCTTCAGGATATAGGCGATAAAATCCTGGTAGACATCGTATTGTTGAGGCGCTTGCTGATGAAGGCTGTCGAGCCAATCCAGGCAACTGGGTTTTGCATTCGATACAGAAAGGCTTAGATTGGAATTTTGATACATCAGGCAAGCAGCGGCAACGTGCTTACAGTTATAGCCGATAGGGCAAGTGCAGTCGCCTTCAATCTCTGCGGCGCTATAGTCAGGTCGCCAAACTATGCGAATATTTTGCCGGTACGGGTCTTTATGGCTGCCTTTAACGGCGGCATTGAGTTGTACAAAAAGAGCACCTTCATTATTAACAGTGAGATTAAGCACCATACCTCTTTCAAAATAGCTGCGTCCACGCTCATAAAAAGTGTCGCCACATTCGTAGCGTATATCGGAGCGGAGCAGTTTTTTTTGTTTATTCATTAGGAGCGTGGGCGAACAGTTGGATAGGGTGCTTATTGTACTGCAATCCTGCGAAGTTGTAGGAATAGGTATCTTTAACAATAGCCTTGTTGCTGATTTTCTGGTTAAGTACTATTAGAAAAATCTAAAAATATCAGGAGAAAAATATGAAACGGTACTTATTGCCCATCTGTTTATTATTGAACGCTTGCTCAAGTTTGCCGCTCACGATAAAAAATCCCCCTCTGCATGACATTTCCTACACCGAGGCAATTCAGAAGATTGCCAATTATAAGAATGCGCCGGTGCGCTGGGGCGGCATTATTGTTGATGTGGAAAATGAACAAAATTTCAGTCTGGTGCAGGTTTTGTATTATCCCCTCGACAGCGATGGTGAGCCGGAGACAGATCGGCAGAATGCGGGGAGATTTGTTTTTAAAAGCCCGGAGTTTCTCGATCCGGCTGTTTACGCCAAAAACGCGAAAATCACCATTGCGGGAACGCTTACAGGTGATATCGAACGCACGATAGGCAAAAAAGTTTTGCGCTTACCGTTGATTGCAGCCACGACTATTTACCTGTGGCCGGTTTATGAATACGACAGCCGTTACGATGGTTTCGGCTATGGCTATGGTTACAACCCCTATTATGGCGGCTATCCTTATTATTGGGGAAATTACTATTGGCCATCTGCAAGTCCATTCATGCGTCCAGCCTTTCGTCGTGCCCGGTAAATGCCGCATTTAAGGGAGGCCTGGGCTTTTTTGGCGATAGGCCTAGTTTATTTTTTTTGTTGCTATATAATACGCGGCTTACCAAAGTTATCGATGCCTCGGTGGCGAAATTGGTAGACGCAAGGGACTTAAAATCCCTCGTTCGT
>CAZAUB010000073.1:0-8954 GCA_964488195.1 uncultured Methylobacter sp.
CGCAGGAGCAGTTGCCGAGAACGCAGATGACGCTGATAATTATGATTGAATAAGATTTTGGGGATTATCCTAGAGAATCATTTGACTGCCGTTTCCATTCCTTATCTGTGTTCATCATAATTATCCGCGTCATCAGCGTTCCATTAAATTTGATGGCTGCGTAGTTAGTGGCGTTTAGTTTTCTTACGAATACGTCGGAGCAAAAGCCTGTTCAGGATTTGCCACTGGCCCATCACCCGACCAATACGGCGACAACTTGCGCAAGGTCGCGACTATGCCGGGCATCACTTTCAGCACTTCATCCACTTCAGCCATGGTGTTATAGCGCGAAAAGGAAAAGCGGATCGTGCCATGTGCGGCGGTGTAAGGAATGTCCATGGCCCGCATCACATGCGAAGGTTCCAAAGAGCCGGAGGTGCAGGCTGAACCGCTCGATGCCGCGATACCGGCTTTATTCAATAACATCAAAATCGACTCGCCTTCGATATATTCAAAGGCTATATCCGTCGTGTTAGGCAGACGGTTGTACATATCGCCGGTCACAAAACAATGCGGAATCTGCTCGGTAATGCCTTGCTCCAGACGGTCACGCATGGCTTTGACTTTGGTGTTTTCATACTCGATAAACTCCAGTGCCAACTCACAGGCTTTTCCCAAGCCAACAATGGAAGCGCTGTTTTCAGTCCCTGCCCTTCTGCCGCGCTCCTGATGACCGCCGCGCAGCAAAGGACGATAACGCGTACCGCGGCGCAGATACAAAACGCCGATGCCTTTGGGTGCATGTAACTTGTGCCCCGATAATGACAACATATCGATTTTGGTATCCTGCAACATCATCGGAATCTTGCCCACCGCCTGCACGGCATCGGTATGAAACATCACGCCTGCGGCATTTGCCATTTCCGCCATTTGTGCGACAGGGAAAATCGTACCCGTTTCATTATTGGCCCACATCACCGAGGCTATCGCCACCTGATCAGATAACAAATTTTTATAGGCTTCCAGGCTTAAACGTCCGGCTTTATCGACCGGCATTCTATGGATGGTGTAACCTTCCTTTTCAAGATAATCACACAGGCTTAAAATTGCCGGATGTTCTACACTAGTGGTAATGATTTCTTTCTTGTTCGGCTGAGCTTTAATCGCGGAAAGAATCGCCGTGGAGTTGGATTCGGTACCGCAAGAGGTAAAAATGATTTCAGAATCATGCTCACAACCGATCAATGCCTGAACCTGTTGACGGGCATGTTTAAGTCCGCGCGCTACGCCATCGGCAAATTTATGGATTGATGATGGATTGCCATATTGCTCAAGAAAGTAAGGAATCATCACATCGACCACCGCCGGATCAACCTTGGTGGTGGCATTGTTATCCAGATAAATATCAGTCATCACGCCGCCTCACTATTGACCAATTTCGACATTTCCGATGCCGGTACGACCTTAATGAATTCGCCCATCACTTCCATCAAACGTTGTTGAATTCCCGCAATCGTCATCGCCGCCATCTGGCAACCGTTACACGCGCCGGTCATATTGACGTAAGCGGTGTTGCCGATGACTTCGACCAGTTCCACGTCGCCGCCGTCCGCCATCAATGACGGTCTTAACGATTCCAGCACTTGCTCGATTTTTTTGATCCGTTGCAAATTGGTCAACGGCGCTTTAACGGCCGAGATTTTTTCAGGGGCTGCTACCGATGCCGCAGTCGGATCGAATTTCTCGCCTTTTTCGGCCAACACCTTTTCCAGGATAGCTTCAATGTCTTCATGGCAAGCCGCGCAACCGCCACCCGCTTTGGTAAAGTTGGTGACATCTTCAACGGTGCGCAATTTATTGGCCCAAACCATTTCCTCGATCATCACCGCATCAATCGCAAAACATTTACAGATCAACGCGCCTTCTTCATGATCGTCTTTCCACTCTTCGCCGCGATAATTCGCTATCGCCGCTTGCAGCGCCTCGCGTCCCATCACCGAACAATGCATTTTTTCGGGTGGCAAGCCTTCGAGCTGATCGGCAATATCCTGGTTCGTCACCTTTAGCGCTTCATCCAGCGTCATGCCTTTAATGATTTCGGTCAGCACCGATGACGAAGCAATCGCCGAACCGCAACCGAAGGTTTGAAAACCTGCCTCTAAAATGATTTCACTGTCGTCATCAACCTTCAAGGTCAGCCGCAACGCATCGCCGCAACTGATTGAACCCACTTCGCCTGTCGCATTGGCATCAACGACCGCGCCCGCATTTTTGGGGTTAAAAAAATGTTCTTTAACTTTGTCTGAATAGTCCCACATGGCTTTATCCTCGGATTGAGTTTGCTGGTGCGTTTAAGAAGTCTCTGATCATGTCCTTCGACAAGCTCAGGACGAACGGTTTGTGTTGATTCCGTTCGTGGTGAGCTTGTCGAACCATGAATGGAATCAACTCGTTCAGCGATTTCCTAAGAACAGGTTTTAGTTCCGGCACCTTCGGTACTGGTATTAAACGAAGTACCGCAAGCGCAACTTTTAGCCGCATTAGGGTTGGTAAACTTAAATCCCGAGCCATCAAGGGTATCGAGAAAGTCGACGGACATGCCGTCGAGCATCGGCATACTGGCCGGATCGATAAACACTTTCACGTCGCCGCAATCAATGACGGTATCTTCCGGCGTGTGGCTGCCTTCGAGTTTCAACCCGTATTGATAACCTGAACAACCGCCATCGGTGACTTCTATCCGTAAGCCTGCTGTAGGTGTTTCCGAGCTGGCAATAAAGCGGCCGACAGCGGTTATGGCCTTTTCTGTTAATGTAATCATTTTTATGCGCTCCTGAGTTTGTGGCATCGTTCTTGTTAATACATTAAGCAACCTGTGTGCCATTTCATCATTTATTTATTAATAGCTTGTTTAATAAAGTGTTAATGCCAGTAGCCGTACAATAAACAATGTATTGCCAAACAGGTTTCGATCACACAATCAGCTAACAATGTAAGCTTTGCTACAAAAGGAACGGGGATATAAAATGAAAATAGAAGATTTAGAGTTAGGCGATGTAGTCTATGCAGCCAATACGATTACTGATGATGGCTCAATACCCGGTGGCGCCGAAGGCGAAATATTAGCCGAAGCCGGAACTCGCGGCGTAATTACGCTGATCGGGCATGTAGAAGAAGAACCGGATCGTAGCGTTTTTTTGGTGCGTTTTGAAGATAAAGATATGAATCTCGGCAATCCGGTTGGATGCTGGGTTGAGGATTTGGCTATGGAGCCCAAGCAGATTAATTAACTGGCGTTACGTAATAGCTAAAAATTTCAACCAGCTGGACGGGGCATGTTGCCCATACACGCCAACTTAAGGAAGAACAGTGTGAATAGACTATACACTATACATGGAGTGCAAGCTCTGCTTGCGAACAGGCAAAGCCTGTACTCCTGATTTATCCCGCCTTAAGTTGGTAGCCTTTTGAACGAGGGCTTTGCCCTCTTGGATTTATCCCATTATGAATAAACAAACCGAAACCGTCCTAACCTACCACAATCGCACCAAGCATCGGTTGGAGCGATACGCAAAGGGCCCGGAATCCATCGATTGGGAAGACCAACCCGATCAATTCCGGCATTTTTCCGGTTGCGATATTGTCACGCTGCCAAAACCGGGGGCCGAACTTGAACCGTTGTTTGCCGACCTGGATAACCCGGAAACAATCCCCGCAAAACCATTAAATCTGCCTAATGCCGGTTTGTTACTGGAATTAGCCTTCGGCCTGTCGGCATGGAAACAATACGGCCCCAGCCGCTGGTCATTACGCTGCAATCCTTCCAGCGGCAACCTGCACCCGACCGAAGCTTACCTGATCAGCACCGGCGATGACCGCACCCGCTCCCGGCGGGTTAGCGGAATACACACCCTCCCTGGCGATAACTTTATCAAATCAGGGGTTTACCACTACGTCAGCCACGATCACAGCCTTGAACAGCGTTGTCGGTTTTCCAACAATTTGCCCGATTCCGCCATACTGATCGGATTATCTTCCATCCATTGGCGGGAAGCCTGGAAATACGGCGAGAGAGCTTACCGCTATTGCCAACATGATAGTGGCCATGCCTTGGGAGCATTGCGATACGCGGCGGCGACGCTGGGCTGGTCGGTTGAATTGCTGGCCGAATGGTCGGATGACGACCTCGCCAAGCTATTAGGGCTAGCTCGGGATGATTTTAAAAAACAGGAGCATGAATCCCCCGATATTATTTGCCGGATTAATACCCATGCCGATAGTAAGCCATTAGATGCCAAGACCCTGCTGGAAGCCGCGCAATCAGGAAGCTGGTTTGGCTTAGCCGACAGCCTTCGCGCCTATCATATGTATAAGTGGCCGATCATTGATGAAGTCTCAACTGCTGCAAACAAGCCGCAAACAGAAGAACCTGAGTGGCAAGCAGCCCGGCGACCGCCAAGGATGGCGGCCGAGACTGCTCCCGACAGTCCTCGGCATTTCCCCCATCCATGCAGGTCAGAAGTGTCGCAATCGGTAGGGAACCGGTGCGACCAGCACGCTATAAAATCCTCCTGCACAAAAACGGCAACGCAAATCATCCGCCAACGTCGCAGTGCACAGCAGTTTGACGGCAAAATGCCGCCGATGCCACAGGCTGATTTTTACCGAATGCTGGCCGCCGTGTTGCCGACCACAGCCGCATTCGAACTATGGCGTTGGCCGCCGAAAATCCACCTGTTTATTTTTGTCCATCGCGTTGAAGGTTTAGCTCCCGGCATCTATGCGCTGCCGAGACATAACGATGCCATTGAACCCTTACAGGCCGCAACCTTGGCTGATTTCGACTGGCAAAAAGTATCCGAAGCTTTACCGCTTTATCATCTGCATTCAGGAGATTGCAGGCAGGTTGCCAAAACGCTGTCCTGCCATCAACCTATCGCCAGCGACAGCGCCTTCAGTCTGGGAATGGTTGCAGAATTTGGCGAAACCATCGAAGCGGCACCGTGGCTTTACCGCCGCTTATTCTGGGAATGCGGCTTGATAGGCCAAGTGCTGTATCTGGAAGCCGAAGCGGCAGGCTATCGCGGCACCGGTATCGGCTGTTATTTTGATGACAGCGTGCATGAACTTTTAGGTATCAAGGACGATAAATTCCAAAGCCTGTATCATTTTACGGTAGGTAAACCGCTGGAAGATAAACGATTGGAAACGTTACCGGCTTATGGGCATTTAGACGGCATAGCTGAATAAGTTGCTAAGTAGATGGACAGCTATTGGTTTGTAATTCTGTGGTGGTTGATATAGACTCGATCGCGATTACAAAGTTATTTACTTGATCTTTTGAAGCAAGTGTTTTTACAAAGAAGCCGTTAGTTGCCATGAGCTTACCTGAACTATCACTTTCTGCTGACACACCGACTGATCTACTGTCTCAGCTTCGGAACATTAATATCGCTGTACCTTCAATTACCAAAGGTAGACCTAATCGAGCTCGCGAACGTTACATGATGGCTCGATTCCTAGCAACTATAGCCGAGTCGGAGCTGGTTTGTTATCCGCTAACTATTGAACATCGCGATAAACCCGATTTTGCGCTTCGTCATCAAAACGGAGAAGTCGGTGTTGAATGCGTTGAAGCGGTTCCTGATGAGTGGTATCGAATTCAAGAAATTCGGGATAGAGATTTTCCTGATGCGCTGAATTTCGGCCAACATTTTCGACCTGGAAAACGTGTACGTGTCTTCACAGATGAAGAAAGAATTGAGGTTGCAAATGGCAGCCGCGCAAGTTATCCATGGGTTGGCAACATGGCGGCAAAGCAATGGACAGAAGCTATGGAATACTTCATCAGGTCGAAAACTGATAAGCTTCGTTCTGGCAACTACTCAGAGTTCCAAAACATGTGGCTGCTCATTCAAGACGAATGGAGAGTGCCTATGCATAGCGAGGAAGATGTGCGAGAGAGCGCGGAGATGTGCCTAACACGCATTAGCGAATTTCTGGTGCCTCCATGTTTCAGTACCATATACATCTGCTGTAGGGGCTGGCTCCTTTCGTTTGAAAATGGCCGTTTCACCATGGATCCTATCCGTGATCTATGGCAAAAAGACTAACGGCGCACTGAATACAGCTCTGTATGCAATAGACATTAGTCATGTAGGCCGGAATGAGCTGGTTCGAGCGATAGCGAGAACTGGCGTTTCCGGCAAACACCGCCCGGATTCGCCGGAAACGCCACCTCGCGCTACGCACTTGGATGGCCTTATTCCGGCCTACGTCTGATTCCCAACAAAAAGCTGTTGCCCAATCTACCCGACTTTGAATTCTGCGGAAAAACCTGCTAATGAGGTAATATACCTCGTTCGGCTTTTTGAACTTCGTCTGAGCGATGTTTGATATTTGAAATTGACTGTGCTGGTTTTCGTTAGGCTCTACCTGCACGATCCCGAACCTCGCATGCAAGTAGATAAAACAATATTATACGGTGACTGATATGACTGAATTATTATCCGAGCGGATTACGATGGACGCTAACATTTGTCATGGCAAGCCTACTATCCGGGGCTTGCGTTATCCGGTTGAAAATATCCTGGAATGGCTGAGTTGCGGCATGAGCGTCGATGAGATTCTCGCAGATTACGAAGACTTGGAAAGGGAAGACATTATGGCTGCATTGGAGTTTGCCTCCCGTCTTGCCAAGGTTAAGCGAATTGAAATGCTGGCGGCATGAGTTCTTGTCGATGCGCAACTGCCGCGACATCTTTCGGATCGAACATAGATAGCCAATCTCGGTAAGGCACGGCCACATGTCGAAAATGACTATCTATTTGTACATGTTCTCTTTACATGTTTATCGTATCGACATATAGTAATTACATGTCGAAATATTAAGCATTATTAAACATGACGTGGCAACCAGATCAACCTTATAACCATTTACCATTATTACCAGCTGCAACAAAATTTGAAAATGTTGCGGTTCTAAAAGCGTGCATTCCTGCGCGGGCGGCATTAGCAGAGCTAAAAAAAGCCGGTGAATTGCTACCCAACCAGGGGTTATTGATTAATTTACTGCCCCTGCTGGAAGCCCAAGGCAGTTCTGAAATCGAGAATATCGTTACCACCACCGATAAACTTTTCCAGTACGCACAAGAAGACAGTCAGGCTGACCCCATGACTAAAGAAGCGTTGCGTTACCGAACAGCGTTGCGTCAGGGTTTTGAACAGCTGAAGCATAGGCCGTTATGTACCAATACGGCTATGGAAATTTGCAGCACCATTAAATCGGTACAAATGGATGTCCGTAAAGTCCCTGGAACCACGCTAAGCAATCAAGCTTCCGGGGAGCTAATCTATACACCACCGGTAGGCGAACAGGTCATCCGCACACTGCTGAGCGACTGGGAAGCTTTTTTGCATACGGATGACGACATCGATCCGTTGATAAAAATGGCGATTGCCCATTATCAGTTTGAGGCCATTCATCCTTTTACTGATGGTAATGGCCGCACCGGGCGTATTCTCAATATTCTGTTTCTCATCGAGCAAGAACTCCTCAGCCTGCCCATTCTCTACTTAAGCCGTTATATCGTCCAAAACAAACAGGACTACTATCGCCTGCTGCTCGGGGTTACCAGGAACCAGAACTGGCAAGACTGGATAATTTTTATGCTTAAAACCGTAGAAACGAGCGCCGGCTGGACGACCCGAAAAATTGAAGCGGTGCGGGAATTGATTGAGCAAACAACGGAATATGTTCGCAGTCAACTACCCCAAATTTATAGCCATGAGCTGGTGCAAGTGATTTTTGAGCAGCCTTATTGCCGAATACAGAACTTGGTGCAACAGGATATTGCCAAGCGGCAAACGGCTTCGATCTACCTTAAGCAACTGTCTGATATTGGCGTCCTGTATGAAATTCAGGCTGGAAAAGAGAAGCTGTTTGTGCACCCGAAACTGATTCAACTTCTGACTCAAGATAATAATGAATTCATCCCATACGCGGCATAACACCAGCGGAAATGTCGGGCAACGAAAAGCTGTTGCCCGACCAACCTAAACTTACATTTGCGATTGTAAATAATTCTGCAAGCCCACCTTTTCAATCAATTCAAGCTGGGTTTCCAGCCAGTCGATATGTTCTTCTTCAGACTCCAGAATATGGGCAAAAATTTCACGCGAAATAAAATCGCTCACTTTCTCGCAATAGGCAATCGCTTCCCTGAGCAAAGGCACTGCAATTTGCTCAAGTTTTAAATCGCAACCGAGCATTTCCTTCGGATTTTCACCGATCATCACTTTACCGATATTTTGCACGTTGGGCAGACCTTCAAGGAAAAGAATCCGCTCGATAATTTGATCGGCATGTTTCATTTCGTCAATGGATTCGTGATATTCCTTTTCGTTAAGTTTGTTAAATCCCCAATTTTTGTACATTCTGGCATGAAGAAAATACTGGTTGATCGCTGTCAGTTCATTTTCCAGTGCTTTATTGAGGTACTCAATGACTTTTGTGTCGCCTTTCATGGTGGTTTCTCTTTAGGTAATGGTTATGGGTTGATTTGTTGCAGATGATAATGGTTGAACGGGTGCCATTCTTTGCTCAAGCAAAGCGATGACTTCTTTATTGCATTTTCCGCAATCTTTTCCTATCCCGAAACAATGGGTTAGTTTTTTGCGCGTACACACGCCATTTTCAATAGCCGTTAAAATCTGCGAGTCGGTGACAGCTTTACAAACGCATACATACATGGCTGTTGCCTAGCGTCTTCGCCGTTGCACCGTCTGCGGATCGACAGTTATTTGACGATAAATTTCCACCCTGTCCCCATCCTTTACAGCAGTATCCAGTGGGGCGATTTTGCCGAATATGCCCACTTTTTGGCTGGTCAGGTTTATCTCGGGATAAAGTTTCAAAACGCCGGACAGGTTAATGGTTTCTTCTATGGTACTGCTGTCCGGCACTTCCAGTCGCA
>CAZAUB010000074.1:0-8896 GCA_964488195.1 uncultured Methylobacter sp.
CCATACCCAACGTCACAAAACGTTCTTCGGCATGGTCGCGGTCTTCAACGGTAATAAGGGACGGGGTTTGAAACCCCCGTCCTCAACGTTTTTTATGCCAAGACATTTCACTTGTATGAAACCTTGTAGACGGGGCAACATGCCCCTTCCAACTCAGAAGCGGCTCAAAGCAGCTTGACCAGCGCGGCAACAATGCCAATAGCCAGCGTAATCAAAGCGCCTAGCTTAATGATTAAACGCTGTTCAAGTTGGACAAACCGAGCATCCATATCACGACGCAAGTCGTCAATGTCTCGGCGCACGTCATTAATATCGCGTTGCGTAGCTAACTCAGCCTCGCCCTGAGCATCTTTAAATGCATCAGAGAAAGCCTCTGCCTGTATTTCCGGTACGCCTGCGTCCTTGAGTGTGCGGATAAATTTGTGGGTATCGAAAATCGTAGCCATAGCAGTTGCCCTTGTTTTCAATTTGGCATCCAGTTTATCACGCTTGACAGGCTCAGCAAACCGGACTAATCGGGCAACATAATTAATCAGCGCCGCGAAATGGCACGTTAAGTTTTACAGCCGATTTTTTGTGCTCATGCTGCGATTATTTATGTAATCAATGCTTCAACGCAGCTTATCAAAAATGTAACACGCCTAGAAATATTATAAGGTTTCGCCTTTAAGCATTAGATAGATAATCATTTTTTAAGTCTCACCAGCCGGTTTACTGAATAGCTGCCGATGAAAACTGTATTAATCTTGATACAGTTTTCAGACTCTATGTGAGAGAGTGGGTAGACACAAATCCAAGCCCTTCAACCTAGAGCATTCCAAAATACCGTTCGCCCTGGGCCCTTCAATCAGCGTTCCTTCGACTTCGCTCAGGAGGAGAGCCGTGTAAAAAGTAAATCCGTTCGTCCTAGCCCTTCGGCACTGCTCAGGAGAGCCTTGTCGAAGGGTTACCGTTCGTCCTGAGCTTGTCGAAGGACTTAATCAGAGCTTCCTTAAAAAAATCTTGATGCCACCCTGGCCTGGGCATGAATTTCTTCATATTCATGCCTACGCGGGACGAGGTTTGCAACCCCGTCCCAAACGTTTTGAGGTTGCCGCTATCATTTGAAGCACGCGAAAACCCTGCGCTTATGGGTAACATACCCCGTCCGGCTCGGGAAGAGCACAGTGATAGCCCGGCCCGTCAGGGATGACGGGTTCGCCCGAAACAAGCTTCCGAATGGTCAAAACATCAAATCCGGCTAGATGTGAAAAACTGCTTGTTTGGCCAAGCGGAGCCAGTTGAATTTTAGGGTACGATTTGGTACTATTTAGGTATGCAATCAATCCCTATGGAGGTTATCCATGCATGTCAGATTTGCCGATGTGGACGAAAATTTTATTAAAACCGAGGTACAGAGCGGGTTTTACACCAATGAAACCGAGCTTGTCCGGGACGCGGTGCGCCGGATGAGAGAAGAAAAAGAACGGGCAAGGCGCTTCCAGGAAGCCGTTGCCAAGGGTATTCAGGCGGTCGAACGTGGCGAGACTGTTGCACTCACCCCGGATTTGCTGCAAGAGATCAAGCAGGATGCAATCCGCAAGGCCCGAAACGGCGAACCTTATAGCAGCACTGATGCCATACCAGAAAACGCTCAAGCTTGAACTTTCCACGCCCGCCAAGGACGATTTAAGGGATATTGCCCAATACACCTTTACCCGCTATGGCGAGCGGCAAGTGGATATTTATTTGCAAGCGCTCTATGACGGTATGGAATTGCTCACGGAAAACCCGGAAATAGGCCATCGCAGGGACGACATACCGAAAGGCTATAAAAGCCTGATCGTGAAAAAGCATGTCCTGATTTTCACCGTTCAGGGCGAAAGCGTTATCATTGCCAGGATACTGCACCAGAGCCGGGATATGCAGCGCCATCTTTAGGCGCCGCTTGTCCTACCGCCACAGCTTTTCAAAACGTGCCGACAAATGTATTTAAACCCGTCATTCCGGCAATCCCTGCCGGAATGACGGCACTTTTACTGCTCGACCGGACTTGTGTATAACGATAAGCGCAGCGCGTGGGGACGATGAGTTCACCAAACCTTTGCCACAAACTCCGCTTCATTTCGCAACTCTAAATGATCGCCATTTTGACCAATCACATAAAGCCCTTTGCGTATCGCGTAAGCAGCAACATTTTCTGGAATCACCATGCCGGCAACTGCGCCGGAAATACGTTTTTCACCGTAAGTCGGCATTAAACGTTTGATTTTTTCTAAGCGGTTAAGATGCTCGTTCACGTCGTCAAAACTCAAATTGCTCTTGCATTCAATTATCACAGCATCTTGATTATTGACCACCAGCAAATCAATTTCTAAACTCTCGCCATCACGTTTCGCAGTAACATTCTGATAAACCTCATGAACATCAATGCCACGCTGACTAAACAAACGCACCGCCGAAGGGCGCACCGCTTCTTCTACAAATTGACCTAAACGATTACTCAATCGTCCAACACTCACACTGACAGCTTTGATTTCCCGGTCAGTCTCTTTTTGTGCGTCTTGTAATTCTTTTTGCCCTCGGGCAACTTCATGCAAAATTGCCCAAATATCATCAGCTACAGTCGTCATTTTCATTGCCCCCAATATAAATCAGGAGCGAAGTATAACACAATCAAAAAACCAACAAATTCAGCCGGGATATTGGCTGCAAAAAGCGGCAGATGCTTTGGGTATTTCGCTTGAGCAGTTGGCCTTTTAAACCAATTTCCTTGCTAATCAGGTTAAGTTTTACAGCCGATTTTTTGTGCTCATGCTGCGATTATTTATGTAATCAATGCTTCAACGCAGCTTATCAAAAATGTAACACGCCTAGAAATATTATAAGGTTTCGCCTTTAAGCATTAGATAGATAATCATTTTTTAAGTCTCACCAGCCGGTTTACTGAATAGCTGCCGATGAAAACTGTATTAATCTTGATACAGTTTTCAGACTCTATGTGAGAGAGTGGGTAGACACAAATCCAAGCCCTTCAACCTAAAAAACTCAGTTGAGCATTCCAAAATACCGTTCGCCCTGAGCCCTTCAATCAGCGTTCCTTCGACTTCGCTCAGGAGAGCCGTGTAAAAGTAAATCCGTTCGTCCTAGCCCTTGGCACTGCTCAGGAGAGCCTTGTCGAAGGGTTACCGTTCGTCCTAGCCCTTCGGCACTGCTCAGGAGAGCCTTGTCGAAGGACTTAATCAGAGCTTCCTTAAAAAAATCTTGATGCCACCCTGGCCTGGGCATGGATTTATTCGTATTCATGCCCTGTGCAACCAATGGAAATCAAAATTCACGCCTGCAAAATCAAACATAAATCCGTGCGGCAGGATTGCTGTAACTCTTTTGTAACAGTATGAACTGCCATGTCGATAGCTTTCTACTTGCATCCCTATTAAAAACCTAGTTAAAACAGTGCATTGATGTCTACGGCATACATGTTGCTTATCAACGTTTCACTTAATTCTACTTTGTCAGATTTCATGAACACACAATCCAAGATCGTCATTCCGGCATGGATTCACGTCAGGCTTTCCTGCCTGACGCCCTTCGGGTAAATGCAAATCTGTTCCAGACAGATTTGTGCCGGAATCCAGGCTCCATGGATGGATTTAAGCTTACCATCCATGGCACTGGATACCCGCTTCCCGGCGGGTATGACGAGCTTACGTATAATCTGACAAAATAGAATTAAGCAATTCTTAAGAGGTGAATAGCACTCCAACAAAAAAGATGTCATTACCCTATATGGTAACAAGCAGTCGAGGCTATGTTTTGGTCAATCTGAATCAATGGCTTCGTTATCTATTGAACAACCGAAAACTTACAACTGTTGGGTTGTAGATGGGAAGCGGCTCATGCAACATAGGCATTTACACTTATATATTATGTGTTTCCCTTCTGATTAAATAGCCTTGGTGTAAGTTTTATAAAAGCCTATACGACACATTGATATAGATAGTTTGTATATCGCCTATCTATTTTTATCTTAGGATCATTAAGGCTTGAGTATTTACTAAAAGATGTTATTAACCTGCAAGAGAACAAAAAAAGGTGGCTATTTTCTGTTCAATTCAGAATCAATAGTTTCGTTATTGCAAAAATCAAAAGGGAAATCAATTATGAGCATAAGCAAAACAGCTGATTCGACAGAGATACCAAATTAATAATTCAAATTTTTCAGGAGAAACTACCATGAACACCAGAAAACGAAAATCAATGCCTAACTGGGCAGCCTGTATAGGCGCAGCAGTCCTGGCGATAATGACAATAGCTCCGGCCTATGCCGTCCACGACGACGACATTTTCGAGCTTGATCGCAACATCTCAGACAGCAACGGCACGGGAGACTCGCCCGATGACTGGAACACCGTCAATCTTCCGCTCTCGTCTAGCTCCGGAGGGCATTCTTTCGTGCACACCGGGGTGATTGCTGACCCCAACGGGTTGGGGCCCACTTCATTCGCGGGTGGCGGTTCCAAGGACGACCTGGACATAAGTAAATGGAAGTGGTCGAACGATGAGGGCGTCCCTGACAAGGACAATATGACCAACGCCTATGCCGCCGCTTACAGCGTACCCGTTAGTGGGGAGCCTAACCACTTGGTTGTCTACTTTGGCTCCGACCGTATATCCAACGATGGCACCGCCCAGTTGGGCTTCTGGTTCTTCAAGAATAATATCAGCCTTACCGGCGCTGGCGGTGGCGGCGGTTCTCCGTTCAGCGGCGTTCACGCCGTCGGGGATATCCTCGTGCAAAGCAACTTCACCTCTGGTGGAACTGTCAGCACCGTCACAGTCTACGAGTGGGTTGGATCCGGCGGTTCTCACGGCACCCTCAATCAAATCGGCACCGGCGGCGACTGCATTCCCGGTGTAGGTGGCGACAATGTTTGCGCGACCGTCAATCAAGCCGCAGTTCCCTCAGTCCCTTGGCCGTACACCCCTAAGTCCAACGTCGGCGATGCACAGATATATCCAATTGGCACCTTCTTCGAAGGCGGTATCGATTTGACCGCACTGGGTTTGACCGACGCCTGCTTCTCCACCTTCATGGCCGAGTCCCGAGCCTCGGCGCCATTCGATTCCGTCCTCAAGGACTTCGTGGGACCGCACGACTTCAGCACCTGCAACATCGAGGTGACGAAAGTCTGCGCCAACCCCAGGTTGGACGCCAACCAAACTCATATTATCTATGACATCAGCGGCCAGGTTACCGCCAGCGGCTTCGGCAGTAACGTGTTCGACGTCGGGCTTTCGGACGACCCAGTGGCGGACGGCGCCTTCAGTGAGGTTAATTGTGCAGATTCCACTGATGTATTGGGCAGCTTTCCGCTCGCTACGCTGAACGGTACGGCCTGTTACAAGAACACCATGACGGTGACCTTGGCCAATAACGGGCAGGATGACACGATAACCGCCACCGCAAATACAGGAGACAACACAAGCGGCATTGCCCTGTCGGATACGGCTGATGGACTCTGCCCTGACCTGCAAATCAGCCCGGCGATTGAGGTCACGAAGGCTTGCACGACGTCGGTCGTAGTGCAGAACAACACCGTGGTCGCCAAGGTCAATGTCACCGGTCAAGTCTGCAATATCGGCGACACCAACTTGAGCAACGTGTACGTAGAGGATCTCAGTATCGCAACCACCCCGGATCCGCTGCTCCAGAATGCAACCCTACTCAAGCCAGCCGATCAAACTAATCCGCAGGCGACAACGGGTGCATGCCTCCCCTATTCTGGCAGCTACATCCCATCGGCCGCCCTGAATAATTCAGGCCAAGAAACGACCGACCCAGGTGCAGTGGTCTTTAAGGATAAGACCAAAGCCACGGCTAATGACATCTTCGGCATCCCAGTCACACCGGATGAAAGCGATGAGGCCGTATGTCCGTTGTGTGATTAAGTCATAACCAATGACTGCTGAATAAGGGGCGATGGGGAAAAGTCCATCGCCCCTTATTTTTGGTTTATCTATTTCTAGTTCACACCAAAGCTGGCCAAGCCGCTTGCGGTCTGCCCACTGCTCGTGACGTTATCCCGTACCTGGTAGGTTCCGGCCGGGTCTTTTTGCCTGCTGAGCCTCATCTTGTAAACGGCCTGGCCATTGCTATTGGTGGTGGCGGACTGATTGACGGTTGAGCCGTTCGGCTTGGTGACGGTAAATGTCACGCTGGCGTTGGCGACAGGCTTGCCACCGGAGGTGGCGCTGGCGGTGATGGTGACGGTATCGCCTTTTTGATAGACGGCCTTGTCGGTTACAACCGAAGTGCTGAGACTCGGAACCACGACCGAGTAGATGGCCGAAGCGCTGGCGCTGTATGCGGAGTTCGTACTGTCGGTCGCTGTCGCGGAGATGTTGTAACTGCCGGCCGCCGCCGAACCGGACGAAGTCACCGTGAGCGTGGTGGAGGCGGTCGCGCCGACAGCCACACTCAACGTGGGAGAAGCAAAGGCCGCGCTCCAGCCGGTGGGTACGCTTGCGGCAAGAGCAAACTGCACTGGGCCGCAGGCACTATTGTCGCGATTGGTTACGGTAACCGCGTAGCTGACCGGCGTACCCGGCGCCACACCGGAAGCCTGGGAGGTTGAAAGAGACAGGATGGGGCTGGCGCGTACGCAGGACTGCGCCCCGAAGTCCACATTGACGGATGTTCCGGCACCATCGGCCGATACGGTGGTAATAGTCACGCCGGAATCTGGATCGGTGAAGCCCTGCCCCACGGTGAGGGCCGTGTCTTCCCAGTCATCATACCCGGAAGTCGAGCTTGCGGGCGTCATGTCCAGCAAGAAGCCGCTGTTACGATCCGAATCGGTACCCGAATGAAATACAATACCGTTCAGGATATTATTATTCCCCGTCAGAAAGCTGTCAGCGCTAAATGCTTGGCGGTATTCCAAATAATACCAACTTTGTGCTCCAGTGACGGGATCAATGCCCTTCAAAACCTTCAAAGCCTTGGCACCGTTGCCGCCAGGTTCATAAGGCTCCAGAGAATAAGTTCCACTTGTTTCTACGGTGGTGATGGATGGCGAGCTGCCGTAGCCAAGCCACCCCAGTTGCGCCTTCTGAAAAGCATTAAGGTGACCGGCCCTGTAATTGCCCATAATATCGAAGTGGTCGCCGTAATCGAAGTTCTGGCAGTTAATACCGATAGTTCCCAGCGTTGTTGTCCCGCACTCCAGGGCATGCGAGTGTTGAAGGCCGAAGTTGTGCCCCAGCTCATGGCCGATAGTCTTCAGCTCAAACTTGCCATTGATCCAGGCCTGGGATAGTGCGCCACCGACTGTTCCGGCTCCCGACCAGCCGCAACTCGAAATATAGGGGAAAATATAGACTCGGCGGCTGTATAGGGATAAATCGACGCCTGCGGCCGTAGCAGCAGAATCGGCTTTGCTCGCGATCTGCGTGCTGTCGCAGACAGTGCTGTTGAGTGGGAGTGTATACCACCCATAGGCACCACCGTTCAGCCATGTTTGCCCGTAGGAATTCTCCCGGATGAAATCGCTCACCGTGCCAAAGACTAAGTTACGTGCCTGCTCAACCGTCCAGGGATTGTTGCCCGGAACGTCCTGGAAATTGACGAGAAGCACCAGCGTGCGTTGTTCGCCGAAGGTGTTCGGCAGCACTGCCGATGAGGTAGTGGTAGCAGTCGTGGTACTGCCGGAGCCGCCCGCCGCTAAAATTTCAAGGCTTGTTGTTCCATCGTCCAGCACCACGGCCCCATCGGTTTCACCCGCATCCCTCGCCTTGATTCCATAGAACGCCACGCCATTGACCCGCACCCGACTACCGCTCTGTATGTCCGGCCCCTGTTTGGCGAAGTGTAGCGAGTAATGTTCGCCAGTGTCTGTCGAGAGCAGGTAAACATAATGGCTCTGGCTTTGATCCTTATAGTCCACATGCAAGAGCTGAAGCTCGCCTTCCATTACCCTGTGCTGTTCGAGAAATGCTTGCGCCTTGGCCGGCATTTGGTCAAGAACATCATCCGGCAAAGCCTGCCGCAGCACTTCGGCGGGATCATTTTCGATGAGTTCGCCCAGTATCTGCCGACGTTCTTCCGCCAATGCAGTCAGTTGATTAGCCAGTTCTGAGCTTGATGCTGTACCGGCCGACTTATACTCGGCAATCAGCTTGCCAAGTTGCAGGGTCAGCTCTTTCGCTCGATTTTTTTGTTCCGCTGTAGCCGCTACAACTGCTGCTGGCTGGTCAGTTCCCTGTCCATGCGAGTATGCTTGCGGCGATAGGGTTACGGCTAGAAATAGCGCTGCTATTAAAACCGAATTCAGAATACTGCGCTGATATAGGCCATTGCCTAAAATTTTATAAGTTTTCATGGTGGGATCCTCATTCTACTGCTTAAAAGATCTCAGCCACGACACTCCTTTGAAACTTCCTTCGGTAGTCCGGCCATCTCAACTTGCTGAGACCCGCGGCTTTGCGCCCTCCAGTCACCTGGGGTTTACCTTTATCGGGAAGAGATCGAAAATTTATTCTTCTGAAAATCGAACGAATGATTTTTTTTTGAAGAACTTAAGTCTAGTCTAATTTAAAATAAACGCACTTACTGAGTGCGGGTTCTAATTTTTACAGTCTAGCGATAGCCGGTTTTTTGAACTTAAGCACACTATCCTGCATAATAAATAGAAAGAGAGCCATAAAGGCATTTTAAAACCTCGCTACTCTTTCAATTATTGGGTAAGTATAAATACGTAAGATTAAAAATTTCTTAAGGTGATTCCCGAGAAAGAATCTACCAAAATAATCGTCCACGAAAGACACGAAAAGCACGAAAAGCAACGATCGCTCAATAGATATCCTGATTAGCAAGATGCTTCAGCTAGTGACAAAAGGTTCGTCATCCCGGCAT
>CAZAUB010000075.1:0-8879 GCA_964488195.1 uncultured Methylobacter sp.
AATAGCTGTTGAGCATCGACACCACCACCGGCATATCAGCGCCGCCGATAGCCATAACCATGTGTACGCCGAATGCCAGCGCGATCAAAGTCATCAACAATAAGGGGAACGTGCCTCCGCCGGTTTCGGCCTGTTGCAAGAACATCCAACCCAGAAAAATGGCTGCAACCAGTAGGCCTAAATTTAACCAATGACGACCCGGCAGCAACATCGGTTTGCCGCTGATGCGTTCGCTGAGTTTGCCAAAAGCGATCACCGATCCCGAAAAGGTCACGGCCCCGATAAGAATGCCGATGTAAATTTCCACTTCGTGGATGTTTTTTTCTACACCGCTTAAGCTCAAAGAGCTGTCCATAAAATTGGCATAACCCACCAATACGGCAGCCATACCCACCAAGCTGTGCATGATGGCGACCAGTTCCGGCATTTGCGTCATTTCTACTCTTAATGCGGCTTTTACGCCAATCGTACCGCCGATTAATAATGCAGTGACTAAAATTGCGTAGGAGGTGACTGATGCGCTTAACGCGGTAGCGATAATCGCAATCGCCATGCCTAACATGCCGTAATAATTGCCTCGGCGGGCGGTTTCCTGATTACTTAAGCCACTCAGGCTGAAAATAAACAGAATGGTGGCGACGATGTAAGACATCGTGACTAAACTTTGGGACATCATATTCTCCGGTTATTTTCTGAACATTTCTAACATACGGCGAGTGACTAAAAAGCCACCGGCAATATTGATAGATGCAATGAGTATCGCCAATCCGGCAAGGACGCTGATTGTAAAGCCCGGCGCGGAAACCTGCACCAGAGCGCCGATCACGATGATGCCGCTGATCGCATTGGTTACACTCATAAGCGGGGTATGCAGCGATGCAGACACATTCCATATCACCTGATAACCGATGAAACACGCCAGCACAAACACGGTAAAGTGCGACATGAACGACGCCGGGGCAACCGAACCGATGCCGAACAGCGCCAAGCCGCCAATAATTAACGGTACAAATTGCTTAATCGATTCCGGAATGACTGATTTTTTTTGTTGTTCCAGTACCGATGCATAAGCAGGCGCTTCGGTTTGCGGGGCAGGGGCGGCGGAGAGCTTGGGCGGTGGCGGCGGCCAAGTGATTTTGCCTTCTTTAATGACCGTGGTGCCGCGTATCACCTCGTCGTCCATATTGACGTTGATCGTGCCGTTTTTTTCAGGGCAAAGTTCCGTTAACAAATGCCTGAGGTTGGTTGCATAAAGCTGACTTGATTGGTTAGCCAAACGACTGGGTAAATTGCTGTAACCGATAATAGTTACGCCGTGTTTTACTACAACCTGATCTTTCTCGGTCAACGCGCAATTGCCGCCTTGTTCGGCAGCCAGATCGACAATAATACTGCCCGGCTTCATGGATTCGACCATGCCTTCCGTAATCAGCTTGGGTGCAGGTTTGCCGGGAATCAGCGCGGTGGTGATGATGATGTCCACTTCCATCGCCTGCCTGGCAAACAAGGCCATTTCAGCTTCTATGAATTCCTTGGACATGGTTTTGGCGTAACCGCCTGCGCCTGCGCCTTCTTCTTTAAAGTCCAGCATCAAAAACTCGGCATCCATGCTTTCAATTTGTTCTTTAACCTCAGGACGGGTATCGAAAGCCCTGACGATAGCGCCCATACTCTTTGCCGTACCGATGGCGGCAAGACCTGCAACACCGGCGCCGATAACCAATACCTTGGCGGGCGGAATTTTACCGGCGGCAGTAATCTGTCCGGTAAAAAACCGGCCAAAATGCTGAGCGGCTTCAATCACGGCGCGATAACCGGCAATATTGGCCATCGAACTGAGCGCGTCGAGTTTTTGCGCCCTGGACATGCGCGGTACGCTGTCCATAGCCAGCACCGTGGCATTTTTGGCGGCCAGCTTCTGCATTAATTCTTCATTTTGCGCAGGCCAGATAAAACTGATTAAACGACCACCGCCGGATAGCAGGTCGATTTCGTCCAGCGCCAGCTCAGGGTGACGCTCGGGTGCGCGAACCTTCATGACGATGTCGGCTTTTTTCCATAAGTTCTTGGCGTTGTTAACGATTTCAACACCTACTTCTTTGTAGGCTTCGTCGGAAATATTCGCGCCAAGTCCCGCACCGCTTTCGACCAGGACGGAAAAACCCAGCTTTATAATTTGTTCTGCGGCCTCAGGCGTAGTGGCCACACGTTTTTCACCTGGGTGAATCTCTTTAGGTATACCAATCTTCATACAATCTCCAATGGAGTAGTTTAGAGCAGAGTGAGCAGGTTTTAACCTTTAGTTAAAATCTCAGCGTGGAGGATATGAGATTAAGCCATGTTTTTCAATAAAAAACATAAAACAGGTGGGTGTTTTTTCTAATGGAAGCTGTACTATAATTTTAACTTAATAGTTATGCATAAACGAAAAGTAGTAGCCCATCATTTAAAAGCGTAGAGTTGATGTATCTCTACCATCTAATTACCTTAATTATGAGCCTATTAGTTAATAATTTTAGAAGCAATCTAAGGTCGGGAGTGCGTTTGGCGCTTTTCCGTCCCTGTAATCTCAGCGATTTCAAATTCAGTATCGACCAGCTTGTTCTGTTGGTGATACTGGATTTTCTGCTTGAATTCGTTTCCGATTATGCGCAGGTATTGTCAAAACCGGCATTTAATCTGTATGCATTGCCAACTTATACACTTCATCTGGCCTGCTTTTTTCTTGCAGCCTATCTAATAGGTAAGCTGTTGCGAAGGGACTTTGCCGCCGTGCAAATCGGCGTTATGGTTTATAGCTTCGGGCCGTTGTCGATAGTACTGGAACTGGCGCTTACTCATCCGTACATACAATCGTTGAGCTATCACTTATGGCTATCTTATCTATTTTCGTTCTATGTGATCGCTGTTCTTGGCAGAGTGCTCTATGTAGTCAGCGGACGTTTAAAATGGATTACCGCAGTTGCGTTAGTGCTGATGATGGTTGCGCTAAGCGTACCCCAAGCCTTTTTTGGCGAGTATAGGAATCTTTGGGTTGTTGGCGAAACGTCGGATGAATCCGATAAGACCGATCCCTGGGCCGAATACAGGGCATTGGATGCCGAGACCTTAATGTACAGTCAGCCTGCAATACTTGATAAAGCGCTGGCTCAATTGCAGCCGCAACGGAAAAAAACGACCGATATATTTTTTGTCGGTTTTGCCGGTTACGCGACTGAAGACGTTTTTTCGAAAGAAGTTGGTTATGTCAAACACTTGCTCGAGGAGCGTTTCGATACGAAGGGTCACTCCATCAATCTGATTAATCATTTGGATACGCTGGATCATACGCCGTTGGCTACTTCCACCAATCTTGCCTTGACGCTGAAGCGAATCGGTAAATTAATGAATACCGAGGAAGACGTTTTATTGCTGTATTTAACCAGTCACGGCTCTAAAAACCATGAACTGTCGGTTTCTTTTTGGCCGCTGGCGTTAAATGACATTACTCCGGAAAAATTAAACGCGATGCTCGACGAGGCCGGGATCAAATGGCGTATGATCGTCATTTCGGCGTGTTATTCAGGTGGTTTTGTCAAAGCCTTGCAAGGGCCGACAACTCTGGTAGCGACCGCCGCTGCGGCCGATAAAACCTCGTTCGGTTGCGGCACGGAATCGGAATTTACTTATTTTGGCGAAGCGGTGTTCAAGGAACAGTTAAATCGTCAAAGTTCATTTATCACAGCCCTGCAACAGGCTGATGTTTCGATAAGTCAACGCGAAGTCCGCGAAAAACTGGAAGCCTCCATACCGCAATTATCGATTGGTGCGGCGATAGAGCCAAAACTCAAACAATTGGACAAGGATATGCATCAACATCAATGCGGTATTGCCAAGATGAATGTTCCAAATTGTTGATAAATGCACTGAGAATTTATCAGTGCAACCAATGTCCTTGCATTAATTAGGTTACAAAGGTGTGAAAATATGAAAAATTCCATTAGAATCGCAAGGTGTGTTAGCTTTAGCGCAATCCATTAATCGAAGCCACGAATGTTGAGTTATGCTAAAACGCTATAAAATTGGCAAAAGACGGGACACTGGAGCAGTATAAACCACGTCTTGATGTGTTATTTACTTCACCCTAACGCGGAGTTTTCCTTTGCAATTTTCAAACGGATTTTTCATTCAATTCATTCGGTTAGCGGGGCCTTTTTGGTATTCTGAAAATAAATCTACCATTCGCAGTCTGGCTCTGGCTTTACTTATGCTCACCATGATGCAGATTGGCATTGCTGTCGTTATCACAGAATGGAGCGCCAATCTTTTCAATGCGCTTGAACAGCGTTCAATGAGCGGGTTATTTACCCAGATCGGCCTTATCGTGCTGATTTTCGGAGCGAATATAGCTGTTACCACCGCCCATTTTAAAATTAAGCGGCGTTTGCAACTCGATTGGCGCAGCTGGCTAACACACCACTTGATCGGTAAATGGATGACCGAGGGTCGCCATTATCTGGTCACACATATTCAGGGGGAGGGGGCGCACGATAATCCTGACGGACGCATCGCTGAGGATATTCGTATTGCGACTGAAGCGGCTATCGATTTATGCCACTCCTTAATCTATTGTTCGTTGGTGATTATCAGTTTTTCTAAAATTCTGTGGACACTTTCCGGTACCGTTACGCTTAATCTGCTGTTTTTTGAAATTCCCATTTACGGACATTTGGTCTGGTTGGCTATAATCTATTCGGCTTGCGCTTCGTCGTTGGGTTGGTGGCTAGGCCGACCCTATACCTTGGCGACTGATGCCCGGCAAACCGTAGAAGCCAATTTCAGGTTCGGTTTGGTAACCGCGCGGGAAAATTCCCTGGCGATTGCGCTGGTTCATGGCGAAGCCAATGAGCAGCGTCGTTTCATCGCGCTTTTTAAGGATATTGTCCATGCTTGGCAGCGACAAACCCATACCTGGTCGCATCTATTTATGCTCACGTCCGGCTATTCGGTATTGTCGATGGCGTTCCCTATACTGGTATCTGCGCCCCGCTATATTCTGGGGAGTATCCCGCTCGGCGCCTTGATGCAATCGGCACAAGCATTTCAGCAAACGGCTGGAGCGTTGTCCTGGCCGGTTGATAATATGGCCAGGGTCGCAGAGTGGCGGGCTTCGGTTGAGCGGGTGTTGGGATTGGTTAATGGACTGGGCCGATTGGAGCAGGAAATCACTCGCTACGATCCGCATCGAATTCACCTGAAAAAAGCCGAACAGAATGCTTTGCGTTTTTGCGACTTGTCTATTATCAGGCTCGACGGCGTGGTCTGTGTATCTCCTATGAATGACGAAATCAGGCCGGGGGACCGCGTACTGGTTACCGGCAATGTCTTTACCGGTTCCAAGTTGTTCAAGGCGATAGTAGGTCTTTGGCCGTGGGGAGAAGGGGTTATTGAGTTACCGGGCGATCCGGTGTTTTTTATGCCGCCACGACCTTATTTGCCAACCGGAACCTTGCGGGCGGCCATCTGTTATCCATCAACCCATATAGAATATACCGAGTCTGCGCTAGCTGAGGCGCTTGAGCAGGTCGGGTTGGAAGAATTGCAGGAGCAACTCGACCATGTAGACAACTGGGCCAGCGCGCTTTCCCGTGAACAACAACAGCGTCTGGGTGTGGTTCGATTGCTGTTGCAGCAACCCAAGTGGATATTGTTGCAAGAGGCGATGGACTCGCTTGATTCCTCATGCGAAATGAAAATGTTGCGCTTGATAGCCCAAAAACTGCCTGATGCCGCGATACTGACGATCAGCAACGAACCTATGGCCGAGGCGTTCCATCAACGGCGGATTGTAATGTAATTGCTCTTGTCTTTTAATGGTGCCCCCTCATGAACCAGGCCTACTATTCCTTAGATGGTGACAATCGCTTCGTTATTGACCAGTACAACGACCTTGCCCCTTTCGCCAGCTTTTTGCCCGGCATCGCCGGAACCATGGGTCGCCCTGCCTGGGTTTTTTATGTCAACCGGGGGCAGGCCGTGGCCAGTTTTGGGGTGCGCAACAAAGACGGGGCCTTTTTGGAGTTTTTTCCTGCTGACAAGGCTTATCAACTCACACCATCTCGGGGTTTTAGGACTTTCCTCAAGATCACCGATGGCGATCAAACCCTAACCCACGAGCCTTTCCAGCGCGGGGCGGGACCGGAGGTCAAGCAACGCCTTTACGTCACTCCCCATGAGGTCGGCGTGGAAGAGATCAATCCGCACTTGGGATTCAGCATCCGGGCCGATATGTTCACCTTGCCCGAAGCGCCTGTGGCCGGATTGCTGCGGCGGGTCGAGATCGTCAATACATCCGGGCAGACCAGAAAGATAGAAATCGTTGATGGTTTGCCGCAAGTGCTTCCCTTTGGCATGAACCAATGGATACTCAAGTTCATGAGCCGAACTTCTGAAGCCTTCATGCGGGTCGAGGGTGTGGAGGAAAATTTGCCTTTTTATCGGCTGAAAGTATGGCCTACCGACTCCCCACAAGTGGAGCCGGTGATAGCGTGCAATTTCTTCGCCGGTTTTTTGAACGGCAAACGTACCCGCGTGCTGGTGGACGCGGAGAGGATTTTCGGCTTGGCTGGCGATTTTTCCAGCCCGGAACGGTTTTTTTCCAATGCTGGTCTGAATTTCGATAATCAGGTGGCGGGCAACCAAACGCCGTCGGCTTTTCAGGCCATGACCCTCGAACTTCAGCCGGGACAAAGCCAAGTCTTTTATGGCTTTTACGGCCATGCAGCGTCGCAGTCGGTGCTTGAGCAATTCATAGCGGAGGCTGACAAAGAAGATTATTTCGAGACCAAGCGGGAGCTAAACCGTCAGTTGGTGGAAGGCATCACGCAACGGATCTTTACCGCGACGGCCAAGCCGCTGTTCGATGCCCATGCCCGGCAGTGTTATCTGGACAACGGCTTGCGCGGCGGGTTTCCGATGGAGGTGCCGGGAGGTGCGTGTGTGTATTTGTTCGGCCGCAAGCACGGCGATCTGGAAAGGGATTACAACGACTTTCTGTTGCAGGATACGCCCTTTTCCGAAGGCAACGGCGATTTCCGCGATGTACTGCAAAACCGTCGGATGGACTTGTTCTTCGATCCTGCGCTGGATGCCAAAAACATCCGCTATTTCTTCAACCTGATCCAGTCGGACGGCTACAATCCCTGTTCTTTGCGGAACTCACGTTTTGTCGTGGACGCTCCACTAACCCTTGCGCATCATTTCACCCGGTTTGCCAACCTGGAACAACTGCTGTCCAGGGAATTTAAGTACGCAGAACTATGGCAGACGCTTGAAGCCGCTACAAAAAACCCGGAGCTGGTCATCAAGGAAATTTTGGGGCAAGCGCAGGAAGTAGAGGATGCCGAATTCGACCGGGGCTACTGGTCAGACCACTGGACTTATTTGGTGGACTTGCTGATTAGCTATGCGGCCATTTTCCCGGATCGGTTGTCCGGCTTGTTCGTGGATAAGACCTACACCTTCTTTGATTCCACCCATTTTGTCGTTCCTCGCTGCCAAAAATACGTGGTGACGGCCAATGGCGTACGCCAATTCGGCGCGGTGCAGGGCAGTCCTGAGAAAGAATCACTGATCAACTCCCGTACCCGGCGACGCCACCAAGTTCTCTCACAAGGCGGTCACGGCGAGATCGTTTACACCACGCTGCTAGCAAAAATCCTGACCCTGGTGGTCAACAAGCTGTCTTCCCTGGATCCGTTCGGCGTAGGCATAGAAATGGAGGCGGATCGCCCAGGCTGGTGCGATGCCTTGAACGGCCTGCCCGGCATTTTCGGGTCTTCGGTGAATGAAACCATTGAGCTCAAGCGCCTAGTGGACTTTACCTCGAAAGCCCTGGCCGATGTCGATAGCGCATTTTCGCTGCCGACGGAGTTGGTGGACTTTATATCTGGGCTGGAAGCGCTTTTAAATCGCCCCAACCTGACGCCCGAGCTATTCTGGCAGGAAAGCGGAGTCCAAAAGGAAGCCTATCGGGAAAAGGTGTTCATGGGCTTTGACGGTGCAGAACACGTCCTCACTGTTGCAGCGGTGCAAAACTTCCTGGCGACGGTTTCGAGCTATCTGGATGCTGCGATTAACAAAGCACGGACGCCGGAAGGTATCGTCACCTATTTCTCCTATGAGGCCGAGCAGTATCAGGAAATCGAGGAGGGTAAGGCGGCTGTAACCCGCTTCAACCAAAAACCGCTGCCGCTGTTTCTGGAAGGTTTCGTCCATGCCCTGCGCATAGCCAAACCGGAGGAGGTCAGGAGGTTATATGAAGCCGTGCAAAACTCCGAACTCTTCGACCTTAAGTTGGGCATGTACCGCGTGAACGAACCACTCGGGGAAAATGCGCTGGAACTGGGACGGATAGGGGTTTTCAACTATGGCTGGCTGGAGAACGGCTCCATCTTCCTGCACATGCATTACAAGTTCGTCCTGGAAATGGTTCGGGCCGGGTTAATCGAGGAGTTTTACGGCCAAATTGAACAGCTGCTGGTGGCTTTCCGTGACCCGATGGAATACGGACGCAACCCGGTCGAAAACTCCAGCTTCCTGGTCAGCAGCGGTTTCGCCATCGACCCACGGCAACACGGAAGGGGGTGCGTGGCCCGTCTTTCGGGTTCCACGGTAGAATTTTTGCACCTTTGGACTCATCTTTTCCTGGGGGCTACTCCATTTGTGTTCGAGGAGGGGAGGTTGCTGTTTAGACCCGCACCGGTCTTGTCGAAGTCATTTTTCTCCACGAACGAGCAATGCGCCAACCCGTTCGGTTTTGAAGAAACATTGCCGGCGGGCAGCGCGGCCTGCGCTTTATTGGGAACAACCTTGCTGGTCTACATCAACCCCGAGCGACT
>CAZAUB010000076.1:0-8864 GCA_964488195.1 uncultured Methylobacter sp.
TGATTGGCGGTTTGCTACGCGAAACCGCCCTACGGATTACGGACTTCGCAATTTTTCTTGTAGGATTTGTCGTTTATGCAAGCCGCGTAGAGAGGCGTTCGAGCCAAACCAAAGCGCAGTAGGGTGCGATAAGGAACGAACCGCACCATGTTCCTCGATTGATGCGGTTCGCTATGTTCACCAATCGAACTATCCAGAACTTGATAAGGCTATTCACGAGAAGTAGCTCTACTAATCATTTGCTTGACGGAACTATTAGCATTCAACTGCAACAATTCCATATCAGGATGTCGATTAGCAAAAACACGGAAGACTTCGTCAGCAAAAGCCTGACCTATTGATTCAACATCATTAAAATCAAAAATCACGCTTTTAAACTTGTCAATACCGACCAGCAGTCTTTTTGCTTGAGAGCGTGAAACAAGCTTATCATCACCATATTGTGTCAAACGTACAGGGACTATAGTTTTAGTAAAGCTATAGTCGTCATCAGAAGTAAAGTTATCGAACACCTGTTTTGAAGTTCTTGGGGAGTTATTAGATAGCTTCATTATCACAACAGTTCCGACTTGAGATTTTTGGCGCTCTAAAATCCAATCTTCGACTTCGCCATGCATATGAGAAAAATAGACATTACCGGACAAAATAGTAAAACTATCGAACATCCTTGAAGAAAAAAACACCCCTTCGCCAGAGTGGTTGTCAGGATCTGTAGTAAGCTTTCCTTTAGCCAGCTCAAGCACAGAGTGCCTTTCATCAGATAGCCTCAGTACACGCTGGATTTTTTTAAAAATGCCTTCGCCATTGTCATAAATGACAACTTCCGATGAGGTTGCCGTTTTTTTTAGCAATACGCTCGCATGTTGCCCGCCTGAGTGATCGATAGCGTTATTAAATATTTCAGTGACCCCGTAATGCCAAATATCCATAACATTCTCGGGTAACTCTCCAAGTAAAGGGGCAATATGATTACGCCACACAATGTCTTCGGAAACAGTATTATCCAACGGAAAGATTTCCGTCCATTCAGCCAGGGGGTGCAAGCAATAATGCTTATTTCTGGTACTTCCCTTGGCAATTATCGCTTTTTGTTCGATAAGTCGTTGCATATGCTTGTTTACAGCTTGCCTAGAAATATCAAAGGCTTGGCAAGAGATACTCACAATATCAGTCGGGTGCTGTTCTACGTTATCTAGAATAAATTGCCTTATTTGCTCGCCTCTTTTCTTAATTCCTACCATAATATAATCCGCCTATTTTTACGCAGTGTGACAACCTTATCGATTGTTATTGTCAATAATATGCGTATGCTTTGTCAACCTTAATATACTTGGGCTATGACGGATATAAGCCTTAACAAAGACGGTTATATTGCGGGCGGCAACAGTTTACGCTTTTTAAAAAGCCCTCACTCCAGCCCTGTACCGGAGGGCATAGCCGGGTAGCGTAACTCAACCAACAAACTTCGCGATCTTCGTGGTAAAAATCCCTTACTTATTATCTTTCACCCTCAACACCAATTTACTCAGCGCCGGAAGGATAATAAACGTACAGACCATGATCCAGAATATGCCGATGGTAATGATCAAACCCATGCTGGCTATGCCCTGATGCGGCGAGAATGCCAATCCGGCAAAGCTGGATGCGGTGGTCAATGCGCCGTAGAACATGGCTCTGGCGGTGCTGGATTGATAGATATTCTGCTCTTCGGAAAGTGAATGATGCAGTTTTTCAACCATGTGGATGCCGTTGTCAACGCCTAGTCCCAGCAGCAGCGGCAACGCGATGATGTTGGCAAAGTTAATCGGGGTGTTGGTGAGAACCGCACTCGCCATGGTAAACAGCCCGGCCAGTATCAGCGGTGTCATGACCAGCAACGTATCGAAAATATTGCGTCGGATGGCAAACAACAGCAGCGCGATGGTGATCAGGGCGATCACAATGGCTTGCTGAAAGGCGGCGATAACCTCTTCCATCGATTCCCAGTACATGATCGGCAAGTCGGTTGTTTCAGGCGCGATGGATTGCACTTCGGTAATAAATTCTTCCAGGCTGGTTAAATCGTTCAGGTCTTTTTTAGGGAATATCTGGATACGGTACGAACCGTTCTTGCTCAGCCATTTGTCCTTGATATCGGCAGGCAGATCGGCCAAGGTAACTTCTTTGGCATTGAAGCTGTCCGATAATTCGTTCATGACATTCGGCAATGTGCCGAGTAGCGTAGTTTGGATTTTTTCAATGAACATGCGTTGACTAGGTTGCTGCCGCGTATCAAGCTCGATCAAAATATCCTGTAGTTCTTTTTTAAAGTTAGTTAACACAGTGCGCTCATGAGCATCGGTTTTTTGAGGCAGGATGGTTTCGATGGCTTTTATCAGACGGTTAATGCCGGGAACCGGGTCGGTATCGGTTTTTAACGCGGGAAAACTCTGCGTCTGCGCGCCCAGCATCAGCCCCATTTCTTCAATCAAAACCAGTTTTTCGTCCTGGGCGGTAGGTTGAAAATCAAAAAGACTGACGGTTTTATCAACCGAAGCTAATGTCGAAAGCTTTTGTTGCAGAGCTTTGGCGCTGTTTTCATCCTTGGCCAGAACGGTCAAGGTCATCGGCGTGGTTTCATTGTCTTTCATCAGATTCTTGAACGCAATAACCGATTCGGTATTAGGGTCGCGTAGGTTAATCGGATTAAAATCAGTCTGCACGTTAAAGGTCAGCACGACGGAGATAATGGCTATAACCAAGGTCGCGATGGCAACCGGCTTGGCGTAATGGAGCGGTAAGATCGCCAGTTTTTCCGACAGTTTTGCAAGTCCATTTTGGACTTCATCCTTCTCGAACTTTGCCGGAGCCGGAATGACTCTTAACAGCGCCGGTAAGGCAATTAATGTTATTAACAGACAGATAAACAGACTGGTGCCGGCCAGCAGGCCGAGTTCGGATACGCCTTTATAATCGGTCGGTATAAACGCATAAAGCCCGATGGATGTGGTACCGGCGCACAACAATAGCGAGGGAGCTGTGCTCGTTAAAGTGCTGCGTAGCGCCAACTCTTTATGAATATGATGAGTCAGATTGTCCCGGTAGCGCAAACAAAAATGGATCGCATATTCCACGCCCAAGCCGATATTGGATACCGCAAAAGCCACAGAAATCAGGTTTAATTCTTTTACCGAAAAGGCCGCGAACGCCCCGCAAAAAAGCATGCCCAACGCCAGCGTAATCAACGTAGCTACTGTGAGCAGTATGGAGCGGTAGGCAATCAATAAGATAAACAGCACCAACACCAGGGAGAAAATGCTGGCGGTAAAAGTGCCGGTGCTCATCCCTGACAATTCATCATCTTCAAGGCCGACTTCGCCGGTGACCCAGACTTTAACGGCAGGCAGATTAGGGTCTTGAATTTCAGCAACGGCTTTGCGAATAGACTCAATCGCGCTTTCGGCGGGTCGGATTTGTGAGTAATCAAACTTGGGCGAGACGATAATAAAGCCGCTGCCGGAATGCGTCTTCTTGTCGCTAATCAACGACTCCCAAGACAGCAAAGCGTTTCCATCGTTAAGCGTTTTATGCAAGGCCAGCGCAACCTTGTCAACCAGCGAGGTTAAATCAATAGGCACAACCTGGGTTTTGTCTGTGGACGTTAGGGCATCTTCAAAAATTGAAAAGAAGCCGGTCAGATTGGGTTCCTGGGCAATTCTGCCAATAAACGGCTGGGCGAGCGACAGGTTGTTGGATAAGGTCTGCAACTCGTCGGTATCAAGATAAAGCAAGCCGTTTTGACGGAAAAATTCGTTGTCGTTGGGGATATAGGCCGCACTAAAATGATCTTTGTTGGCGGTCAGCAGGCGCAGCAACCGTTTAGTGGCCGATTTGGTCAGTTCCGGCGTGTCCGATTCAACCACCAGTAACAGTGTATGCATATCCTGAGAAAAGGCTTTTTCATAATTGCGGCGGTTTTGCTGAAAAGGCGCATCGGGAGCAATCAGTTCGGCGGTGTCGGTATTAATGCTCAAATGACCGGCAGTGTATTGGAAGGCCAAAACGCCAAGCACAATCATTATTGACAATACCGCAATCGGGTGACCAAGCGTACAGTCTCCCCAGCGGGAAAAAATAGTGTGACTGCGGGTTTTAAATGACATAATTATTTAATGTATGGTGAGAGTGTTCAAGATGCTTAAAGCTTCACTTCGGGATTCAGTAAGTTCGCTGCCTTGCAGCTCGATGAAAAGAGCGGGGATTTTTGCGGCATTCGCAGCCAGCATGCCGTCTTTTGAACCCAGACACAGTAGCGCGGTAGACCAGGCATCGGCAACCGTCGGATCACTGGTCAGAACGGTGACGGAAACCAGATTATGAGTAATCGGTCTTCCGTTGCGGGCGTCGAGGATGTGGCTATAACGCTGCCCATGGTCATCGAAATAATGCCGGTAAGTGCCGGAAGTCATCACCGCAATCGGCGAGTCCTTGGGCATGGTAACGACTTTGTGCATCGTCCGTTCTTCCGGCAGAGGTCTTTCCACAGCGATGCGCCAAGGTTGAAGCCCCGGTTTATAACCATTGGTTTTCAGTTCGCCGCCAATCTCGATCAGATAATTGACTATGCCTTTTTGCTCCAGAACCTTGCTGATCCGTTCTACGCTGTAGCCTTGGGCAATGGACGATAAATCGACTTTCAGATCGGCCTGTTTTTTACGCAGATGCGTTACATCCACGACTTCCAGTTTTTCCATGCCGATTTGTTTCAGCGTGGTACGAATCGTCGAATCGTTAGGAATCGTCAACGCATCGCCCCGAAAGCCCCATAAATCGAACAACGGTTTGATGGTCAAATCATAACAACCTTGGCTGGCCTGATTTACGATTTGCGCGATTTTAACCAAGGATACGATTTCGCCGCCGACTTCCTGACTGTCCGTGTTCTCGGCGCTGTTGAAGGTTTCTATGGTTGAATCGGGGCGGTAATTGGACAGCAGTTTATCGATGATCACGAATTCGTTTTCGATACCGGCTTTAATATCTTTAGCGTCCGCCGGTGATTCGGACCAGTAACTGATATGGTAAGTCGTGCCCTGAGCCGAGCCTTCAAGCTTTTGAATGGTGGGTTCCGAGCAAGCCGTCAGCATGACTAAAAACAGGCAGGAGATGAAGCAGCGTAGCGGTGTAGCCTGCGTAAAACCAAATGTCGTTTTTATAATTCTTGGGTTAGTCATCCATGTCTGCCGTTTCGTTATCATCACAGGTTATCAATAATAAACTTCATAAAAGACGCAGCGCATCTAAGCAAACGTTGGTTTGAAAAGACGAATCACCGCGCCATAACTGCGCTCGTGTGTACCGTATTTAATTGCGCCGCTTATTATAATCCCAAAGAGGCGAAGGTTTTTTAAAAAATGAGGTTATCCCAATAATGCAATAGGATGTGTCGATAAACGAGGCGCTACACCTCCATTTGCTGTGGATAATTTTAGATGGAAATATTATGGCTTAGCTCAATTACTTATTTTTAGGGTTACGGCTTTTTAGCAATCACCAGCAGTCCGGCAATAATCAGCGCCGCGCCCAGAACTATGCGTAAGGTAATAATTTCCTTGAGCAACAGCCAGGCCAGCAGTATCGCAACCACCACACTGCCTTTGTCGATCAGCGCCACAGTCGCCACATCGCCGATCTTGAGCGCCTTGTAATAGAAAACCCATGACAACGTGGTAGTCATGCCGGACAGGCCTAGCCATAGCAGATTCATGCGGCCCAACGACGACAGTTCCTGAACCGGCACGGCGAAGGCTGCAAAACACAGCACGAAGACACTGACGAACAAGGTGCGGATAGTCAGGCCCAATTCGCCGGAAATGCCCGCCAGCCCCATCTTGGCTACTACCGAGGTAAAACCGGCAAAAACCATCGAGATAATGGCATAGGCTATCCATTTTTCCATGTTTTTCTCCACTTATTTTGATGTTTTGATCTGCGGTATTGTAGGGCATGAAATAATTTTAATCCCAGCGATTGTCCCTGACCTGTACTTTGCCGTTTTCGATTCTGACCGGAAAACAATCGATATTTTCATAGGCGGGCGGGGATTTTACTTCGCCGGTTTTTACACAAAAACGAGCGCCATGACGGGGGCAAATAATCTCGTCACCTTCCAACCTGCCGCTGGCGATTTCCGCGCCGTCGTGGGTACAGACATCTTCAAGCGCATAAAACTTGCCGTCAATTTTAAAGATCGCGACATCCGTACCATCGACATCTATGACGATGTTCTCGCCATTCGCTAAGGCATTTTCATCTACTGCATCTATCCAATCCGACATTTTTTATCCGTTATCGTTGTGTTTTAAAATGGGCGAAACCGGTCGCCCTTTATGCCCCTGGGTGCTACGTAAAATCTTGTACCTTTAGCCTTTAGCCTTTCACCTTGAACCTTTATTCTTCAACCTTTCAAATAAACATCATAACGTAACAGCTTACCCTGAAAACTTTGACTAGGCTTGCCGCCCAAAGGTTCTGCGTAATCAGGGCTTTTTACCACCACTCGCTTTCCGGCTGCGTTTAAAGCGGCCTCAAAAAGCTGTTCCTTATCCTGGTCATCGCCCAGCAGGTCGCGCAATACCATTATTGATTTTTTGGCTAATGCGGATTTTTTGCGTTTGGGCGGAAACATGGGATCAAGATAAATACAATCAGGCTGGGTTTCCAAATTGGCTAACAGCTCGATAGCATTACCCTGTAATAATCGGGGAGGTTCAAGATTAAGCCGTTGCATCCAGTCTTGTTGCGCCAATCGGGCAAAGCCGTCTGTCAGCAATTCTGCCATAACAGGAGAACGCTCGATACAAAGCAGCTCGTAGCCCATACGGAAGATGTGCAGGCTGTCCTGGCCCCAGCCGGTAGTAGCATCGACTACGGTTCTGGTTTTGCGCCCGAGCGCCTGAGCCAAAGCGCCGTCTTTGGGTGCAGGCCATGATCGCTGCTCGCCATTGCGAGGCTCTATATCGACGGCCAAGCCGCCTTTTTGTAGGGGCGACCGGCCGGTCGCCCCTACGACGGTGTCGAACAGTTTTAAACAGCCGTCGCGCCAGCTTAAAAAGAAATCTTCCTGTCTATCGTTGGGCAATTGGAGCAAAGGAACGCCCAATCTTTCTGCAAGTTGCTGGAACGGCAGAATATCGCCCTGCCCTGGGTAAAGTACGGCCAGCTTTTCGATGTATTGATGTGATGTTTTCGTGGTCATGGCTGTGTAGCCACGAAGAACATAGAGAAAAAACTTCGTGTTCTTCGTGGTGAAATATTACTCTGTAGAAATGGATTTTTGTTCGTTTTTCAACGCCGCATCCAGCGTGTGCCAAGCCAATGTCGCACATTTAACCCGCGCCGGATATTCACGTACACCAGCTAATACCGCCAGTTTGCCGACCGCTTCCAGATTAATCTGTTCATCTTTGCCGGTGGTCATTTCATGAAACTTTTTAAATAAGTCTTCGGCTTCCTGTTCGGTTTTGCCTTTGACTATTTCGGTCATTAACGAAACCGAGGCTGTCGAAATGGCACAACCTGAACCCTGAAAACTGGCATCGGCAATCATATCGCCATCCATTTTCAAATATAAGGTCAGGCGATCTCCGCACAACGGATTAAAGCCTTCCACCTTTCGGTCGGCATTTTCCATGATGCGGAAATTGCGCGGATTCCGGTTGTGGTCGAAAATAACCTCTTGATAAAGGTCGCGTAAATCATCAAACATCAGCCAAATACCTCAATCAAGGACGCTATGCCTTTCATTAAAACATCAATTTCTGCTTTGGTGTTATACATTGCAAATGACGCTCTCGCCGTCGCGGGGACTTTAAAAAAATCCATGACCGGCATAGCGCAATGATGCCCTGCCCTGACGGCAATACCTAGGCTATCCAGCATGGTGCCAATATCATGGGGGTGTATTTTATCCAGCACAAAAGACAAAATAGCGCCTTTATGCTCAGCCTCGCCAATAATTCGAAGCCCGGTAATTTGTTTCGCTTTTTCAGTAGCATAGGCTAGCAACTCGGCTTCGTAAGCGGCAATATTATCCATGCCGATTGCATTCAAATAATCGATGGCCGCGCCCAAGCCGACCACATCGGCAATGCTGGGCGTGCCCGCTTCAAACTTGTAAGGCAGGGTATTATATTCGGTTTCTTCGAAGGTGACTTTGCGGATCATATCGCCGCCGCCCTGATAAGGCGGCATGGCTTCCAATAAAGCCTGTTTGCCGTATAACACGCCTATACCGGCCGGGCCATAAAGTTTATGGCCTGAGAAAACATAAAAATCGCAATCCAGCTCCTGCACGTCCACCGTCATGTGCGGAATAGCCTGCGCGCCATCCAGCAATACCGGAATGCCTTTGGCATGAGCCGCCGCGATAATCTTTTTAACCGGATTAATCGTACCCAAAGCGTTGGACATATGCACGACTGAAACCAGCCTGGTTTTATCGCTGATCAGTTTTTCAAACTCATCATAGATCAACTCGCCTTGCAAATTAATCGGCGCAACTTTTAAGATTGCCCCGATCTGCTGACACAGCATTTGCCAAGGCACAATATTGGAATGATGCTCCATGGCGGTAATTAAAATCTCATCACCGGCTTTGATATTGGCTTTGCCGTAAGTCTGCGCGACCAGGTTGATGGCTTCGGTAGCGCCTCTTACAAAAATAATCTCTTTTTCGCTAGCGGCATTGATGAAGTCTTTAACCTTGGTGCGCGCGCCTTCAAACTTATCGGTAGAACGCACGCTTAAGGTATGTACGCCGCGATGCACGTTGGCATAATCATGGCTATACAAATGCACGATGCTGTCGATAACCGCCTGCGGCT
>CAZAUB010000077.1:0-3734 GCA_964488195.1 uncultured Methylobacter sp.
TGCCCGAAAGTATGCGTTCCGATTTGATGATGCGGATTGCAACGATGAAAGGCATACAGCCAGCCGCCCTGCGTGAGTTGGATCAAATCATGGAAAAACAATTAACCGGCGCTGACAATGTCAAATCAACCAATATCGGCGGTGTCGATGCGGTGGCTAGTATTTTAAATTTCCTGGATGGCGGCGCTGCAGATTTAGTGATGTCGGGCATTGCCGAGCATAGGTCTGAATTGGCTCAGGAAATTCAAGAGAAGATGTTCACCTTTGAAGACCTTACTTCTATTGATGAAAGGGGTATGCAAACCTTGTTGCGTGAAGTTTCAACCGGACAGTTGTTACTAGCGTTACGGGGTGTAGGTAGTGAGCTTAAGGAAAAAATATTCAGCAATATGTCCAAGCGTGCTGCAGAAATGTTGCGTGATGATTTGGAGGCTTCACCGCCCGCTAAGCTAAGCGAAGTGGAGTTGGCGCAGAAAGATATATTGGCTATAGCTAAAAAACTTGCGGATGCAGGCGAGATACAAATGGGGGTCGGTAGTGACGAGCTCATCTAAGACAAGCAGATTCACGGCATCCGAGCTGGAATCGTTAAGATTATGGAGTATGCCTGATGTTTCCGGGGCAGGTGCTCTTAGGGGATCAGAAGCGGTGGAGCTCGAGGATGAGCTGACACCGATTTTAACGGTTGATGAAATTGAAGTCATGCAAAAGCAGGCGTATGACGAAGCATTTGCGCAAGGAAAAATGCATGGTTTTCAGCAAGGTTTTGATGAGGGCTCAAAAAAAGGCTACGAGGATAATTTGCACTTGCTGCAAAGCCAAGCGGCGACACTGGTCAGTCTTTTGGAATCCTTAAGTGAGCCGTTTAAAAGTCTTGATGAAGAAGTGGAAAAAGAGCTGGTTAAACTGGCAATAGGTATTGCATCGCAAATGATACGTCGGGAAATCAAGTTGGATCCCGGGCAAATCGTTGCCGCTGTTCGGGAAACAATCAATGTCTTGCCGTTAGCATCACAAAAGATCAGTTTAAAATTACACCCTGAAGATGCCGAATTGGTGCGTTCTGCATTAGCGCTGGATGAGATGCCCTCAAGCTGGGCCATAGTTGAGGATCCGTTGATTACTCGTGGTGGCTGCGAAGTTGATACTGAGATTTCGCATGTTGACGCGACTGTAGAGCATCGATTGGCTGCTGTTATCGCAACCATATTGGGTGGTGAGCGGGAGCACGATAGCATGACACCAAAAGTAGGTGTTTTAGGCGATGTAGGAGGAGCAGTTGCCGAGGATAAAAGCTCGTGATCCCGGATGGGGATCGGTCACGGATTTGGCTAGCTAAATTAAAACCTTATTCTGAAAGATTAGCTGAAGTACCTGAGCTTATTGTCGAAGGCAAGCTTTCCCGTATGGTTGGGCTGACGCTGGAAGCGGTGGGTTGTCGAGCGGCTATTGGCTCTCGCTGCCGAATTGAGACTAAAAATGGCAGAATGATTGAAGCGGAAGTCGTGGGTTTTTCCGGTACACGGATTTTTTTGATGCCGACCGCGGAAGTTCATGGTCTTGAGCCGGATTGCCGGGTTATCCCGATGGGTAAAAATAGCATGGCAAAAGTGGGTTTTGGTTTGTTGGGGCGAGTGTTGGATGGCGCAGGCAATGCGATAGATGACAAAGGCCCGCTTAAAACCGATACACTGATTTCATTAAATGGCGTGCCGATCAATCCGTTGTCGAGAAGGCCGATACGTGAGCCGCTGGACGTTGGTGTTAGGGCGATAAATTCGATACTCAGCGTGGGGCGTGGACAGCGGATGGGCTTGTTTGCAGGTACAGGTGTGGGCAAAAGTGTACTGTTGGGTATGATGACCAAATATACTACGGCTGATGTTGTTGTGGTCGGCCTGATTGGTGAACGAGGACGAGAAGTTAATGAATTCGTACTGAAGACCTTGGGTGAAGAAGGTCTTAAAAGAGCGGTGGTAGTTGTTTCGCCCGCGGATTGTCCGCCTTTGATGCGTGTTCATGCGGCGTTATTGTCAACCAGTATTGCCGAATATTTTCGTGATCAGGGTCTTGATGTTTTGTTGTTGATGGACTCATTAACGCGATTTGCACAGGCGCATCGTGAAATTGCCCTGGCTATCGACGAACCCCCAGCTACCAAGGGCTATCCGCCATCGGTTTTTGCCAAATTGCCGCATTTGGTGGAGCGTGCCGGTAATGCCGATCATGGCGGGGGATCTATTACCGCATTCTATACTGTCCTGGCCGAGGGCGATGATACTAATGATCCTATTGCCGATGCAGCCAGAGGGGTGCTGGATGGACACATCATATTGTCCAGAAGCCTAGCTGAATCAGGGCATTTTCCTGCCATTGATATAGAGGCGTCAATTAGCCGCGTTATGCCGGATATTATTGATGCCAATCATTTGCAAATGGTGCGGGATTTAAGGCGGTTGTATTCACTTTATCAGCAAAACCGCGATTTAATCAGTGTCGGCGCTTATCAGCCAGGATCAGACCCCAGAATCGACAACGCCATCGAAAAAAATCCGGCGATTTTAGATTTTTTGCAACAGGACATGGATGAGGCGGTTGATATGGATCGGAGTTTGCAAGAACTGGCAGTGTTACTGGGCATAAACAGGGCGGCTACCGGCTGATATCCAAGTCATCTCGGGATATAAAGGACATTAGTGAAAAAATCGCAGCGCATTAAAACGATAGTAGACATTAAAGCGGCACAGGAAAAAAACGCTTTGGAAGTGCTGGGCGCCGTTCAGAGGAAACTCTCGGCCCTGCAAGCTCAAGTTGACGGCTTAAGAATTTATCGGAAGGAATATCAGGATAGATTTGACCAGCTGGGTGTTAAGGGCGTCAATGTTGCACAGCTTCTGGAGTTTAGATCGTTTATTGATAAGCTCGATAAGGCAATAATAGGTCAGGAACACCTGTTAAGTTCAATTGAAGCTGAATTAATGGACAAAAGAAAAATTTGGGAAGAACTGCATCAGAAAACTCAAAGTCTGCAGAAGGTTTGCGATTCAGCTTTGGTGGTAGAAATGAAGCAGGAAGCCAAACGAGAACAACTGGAGCAGGATGAACGGGCATCCAGAATTGGTCGGAATAACTCAAATGGCATGGGAAATGCTCAGTAATATGTGGAATCTCAGGAGGATTGATTATGAATATTGAAAGTGTGAATTTATCATCTTTAGCGCCAAGTAGTGCTGCGGTTGAAAGTCTATCGCCGCTTTTGTTGACCGACGGCGGTGTTATTGCCGAAGGTTTTTCCGGTGCATTAGTCGCACAGATTGGGCTGTTGAGTGCTATAAAGACTGGGGATACGTTGCCTCTACAGACACCGGATCTTTCTGGGTTGCAAGATGTCAACGGTTCGCAAAGCGTTGCCGGTTTGCCTGTAGGCATGGTTGATACGCAAGATTTTGCCGCTTTATTAGGCAATGATTTGCCGTCGTCATACAAAACAAAAGACGATATTGACCATGAGGCCGCCTTGGTTGCGGTAACCGATACATTAAAATATATTGCCATGGGTACTACGGCTGGAGAAAAGGCGGCAGAGGCTGAGCAAAACATGAAAAATGTGATTGCAATGGCTATTCCTGCTGAGCAAAACATGAAAGATGTGATTGCAATGACTGTTCCTGCTGAGCGAAGCATGAAAGATGCGAGTGCAATGGCTATTCCTGCTGAGCGAAGCATGAAAGATG
>CAZAUB010000077.1:3834-8823 GCA_964488195.1 uncultured Methylobacter sp.
CAAAGCATGAAAGATGCCGTTGCTATGGATGTTCCGGTTCAAATGGATTTGAAGCAGGCAAATGATAAGGCTGATAAAAAACAGGTTGAAGGCGAAGCTCAAATAGCGGGTGTTGAAGATAATCGCGGAGCTGAAGAGTTGGTGGCAGCCATCATCCTTCCTGCGGTAATACCTGCTGAGCAAGGAAAAGCAGCCAATAATTTGGTGCCTGCAGATGCAATTGAAGAGGAAGTATTGTTGTCTTTTATAAAGCCATCGACTGTGGATGCTAAACCGAACCCGTCTATGAAAGCTCCCGATGATCTGCTGCATAGTGAGGCTGTTTTTCGTCAATCGGTTCAGGACAAACAGGACTTTAATTTAAAATACTTTGAGAATGCAGGACAAGCTGAAAAGACAGGGCGGGTTGAACGGCAGATCATAAGATTAGAAGGGGAAAAAACTTTGCCCCGTATTGGAACGGACATAGCCGCGCTTAATAGGTCGGTTGTCGATAATAAAGCAGATGTTCCGGCAATAACCAAGCCGCTATCGCATCCAGAATGGAATAAAGATCTGGGCGAGCGGATTGTGTGGATGAGCAGCAAGGCAATACCCGCAGCAGAAATCAGGCTGAATCCACAGCATCTTGGCCCCATATCGGTTCGTGTTAATGTGGCTGATGATCAGGCAACAGTTGTATTTACAGCGCAGCATGCGGCTACAAGAGAAGCTCTTGAAGCTTCTATTCCCAAGTTAAGGGAAATGATGGGTGCCCAGCAGCTCAATCTGGTGGAGGTGAGTGTTTCCCAAGGATCCGCGTCAGATCAGGGCCGTTCACAATCGCAAAACTATGCGCAAACAGCTGATGGTCGGGGGCAACAAGGCGCGGCGGGCGCTGTCGTCGATGGAGTTGATGATGTAGAGCAAGAAATCGAAAGCGGACGGGCTGTCGTCAGCAAGGGTCTGTTGAGTATATATGCGTAGGTTTAAGCAGCAGATTAGCACTTTAAGATCGAACTTGTTGCTACGAGTTATTTAATATTTTCCCTGAGCCGGCACTAGTGATAGTACTGTTTTACGAATATCAAGCTTTTCAATGACTAAAAAAACATCTATAATGCGCGGTTCTTAGGGGCTGTCTGCTCCTCCTTGCTTTACCATCTTTATAAGACAGAGGTGGGAGGCTTAACCGAAAGGAAAAAATATGCGACATTATGAAATTGTCTTTTTAGTCCATCCTGACCAGAGCTCACAGGTTCCGGCGATGATTGAGCGTTATAAATCAACCATCGAAGCCGCCTCCGGTAAAATCCATCGTTTGGAAGACTGGGGTCGTAGACACCTGGCTTATCCCATTAATAAAATCCACAAAGCGCATTATGTGCTGATGAATGTCGAGTGCGATCAGCCTACCTTGGAAGAATTGGAAAGCGGCTTCCGTTTTAATGATGCCATTTTGCGTAGTATGACTTTATTGCAAAAAGCGGCAATTACGGGGCTCTCTATCATTGCTACATCAACAGCCGAAGAAAATAAAGTGGCTGAATCAAGAGCCAAAGATGCGGCGGCCAGAGAAGCAGTAGCAGCGGCCGACATCGATGACGACATCGATCTGGACGATATCGACGAAGATTTTGATGCTGACGCACTCATTTCTGAATAAAACTTTTAACACTTGGATTTACGAGAATTATTATGGCACGTAACATTAGACGCAAAAAATTCTGCCGATTCAGTGCAGAAGGTGGAACAGAGATTGACTATAAAGACCTGGATTTGTTGAGTGATTACATTACTGAAACCGGTAAAATCGTCCCCAGTCGCATTACAGGAACCAGCGCCAAGTATCAAAGGCAGTTAGGTGTTGCAATTAAACGCGCTCGTTTTATTGCCTTGCTGCCTTTCTGCGACGCTCACAAATAATACGCTGGACGATCAGTGGGTTTTTTAGCTGAGTACATAATGCGGGGTAGGATGCAAGCCATGATAGTGGCTTCCACTCTTGCATTAGTGTCGCTGATCATGCCTCCAGTGAGTATAGTAAGTTCAGCCTCTGTTGCTCTAGTCACGTTAAGGCGAGGAGCTATTGAGGGCTTAATCGTTTTGGGGTGTTCAACTGCGGTTGCCGGGATATTAGGGTTTTTTCTATTAGGCAATTATCAGTTTGTATTGCTCTATGGGATGGTGTTGTGGGTTCCTGTCTGGTTGATTTCAATCATCTTAAGAGAAGGGCGGTATTTATCTCTGGCGGTTGAAATTGCGGTATTGATTGGTGTTCTGGGGGTTGTTGGTTGTTATCTCTATAATGCCGAGTTGGCAACGATGTGGAAGAGTATACTTTCACAAATGGTGCCTCCGAATGCCCCTGTTGAAGATATTCAGCATACGTTGGATGTGTTATCCCATTACATGACTGGAATCGTTGCGGCCGCAGCAGTGTTTGGCCTGCTGTTTGGCCTGTTTCTGGGGCGATGGTGGCAATCTTTACTTTATAACCCAGGTGGATTTAGGCAAGAATTCTTGTCATTGAATACGCACCCAAGGTTGGCAATAGGCAGTATTGTAGTGGTAGTTATTGCATCATTAAGTTCCGGTGTGATTTCTGAAGTTTCGTGGAATATCACTATTTTGCTGTTTGTGTTGTACACCTATATTGGAACGGCAGTATTGCATACCGTATTTGCCGCGATGAAAATGGGCCGATATATAGTGCCGATGTTTTATGTGACATTGTTTTTGATACCCCATGCCATGCTGCCGGTTGCTTTAGTTGGGCTGAGCGATGCGTGGATGAACTTACGAAATAAAATTTCGAATCAACAAACGCCTTGATGGCGTAAAAAATAGCCGGATAAAATCCGAAATGAGGTAATAAAAGATGGAAGTTATTCTTCTTGAAAAGATAGCAAACTTGGGTAACCTGGGTGATAAAGTCGTCATTAAATCAGGTTATGGCAGAAACTATCTTGTTCCATACGGTAAGGCCGTTGCTGCAACAGCCGCTAAAATTGCTGAATTTGAAGCGCGTCGCGCAGAACTTGAGAAAGCGGCAGCTGAAAAGCTGAGTGCAGCTCAGGCTCGTGCAACTGCATTAGGAAAGCTTCAGGTTGTCATTGCTCACAAAGCTGGCGATGAAGGCAAGTTGTTCGGTTCAATAGGTACGCAGAATATCGCTGATGCCATTACTGTAGCAGGCGTTTTAGTTGAAAAACATGAAATTCGTTTGCCTCAGGGCGTTATTCGTCAAATCGGCGAATACCAGATCGATATTAATTGTCATACCGATGTTGTCGTAAAAATGCCTATTAAAATTGCTGCTGAAGCATAAAAAATAAAGGCGAAAGGTGCAAGGCGAAAGGCGAAAGGAACGTATTTTTGCCTTTCGCCTTTTGCCCTTCGCCTCTATTAACTATGCGAGCTTTTTACTCCTGCCTTTTTTATCTGTTAGTTCCCTTCATATTAGTTCGCCTGATCTGGCGAAGTATTAAAGCGCCCGCCTATCGATACCGATGGAGCGAGCGATTCGCTCTGTATAATAAAAAATTCCCCCAGAATGTTATTTGGTTTCACGCGGTTTCAGTGGGTGAGGCTGAGGCTTTATTTCCGTTAGCCAAGCAGATACAGCAGCAGCACCCCGATGCAAAGTTATTAATTACGACTACGACACCTACAGGATCTGCACGGGTTAAAGCGGTGATGCAGGAAAGCGTGGAGCATGTCTACTTACCGTATGATATACCTTGCGCTGTCAGTCGGTTTATGCGGTGCTTTAAGCCGAGAATAGCGGTCATCATGGAAACTGAAATTTGGCCCAATCTTTTTTTCTATTGCGGTAGAAATGATGTTCCTTTATACATAATCAATGCCCGCTTATCGGAAAAATCGGCAAGTGGTTATCAAAAAATACCTGCTCTTATTTCTCCGGCTTTGGCCCACGTCAAGTTGATTGCGGCACAAACACAGGATGATGCCAACAGGTTTCTCGCTATTGGCGCCAAAACAGAGACAGTTAGAACACTAGGCAATATAAAGTTTGATATTGAAGTTCCAAGTGAAATAATTGGACAGGGCTTGCAGTTAAAAGCCGATTTGTTTGGTGGCCGGTTTGTTTGGCTGATTGCCAGCACCCATAAAGATGAAGAGGCAATATTTCTTGAAATCTATGAAAAAATAAAGCCTAAAATTCCTGAATTATTGCTGGTTATTGTGCCAAGACATCCTGAGCGTTTTGACGAAGTAAAAAAACTGTGTGAGCAGTATCAGTTGGCTGTGGTTATGCGCACGTCAGGAGAAGATTGTCATCAGCTTACCGATGTTTATCTGGCAGATACTATGGGTGAGTTAAAGATGCTTTATGCGGCCGCTGACGCAACGTTTGTCGGCGGCAGCATGGTACCCGTTGGCGGACACAACATTCTTGAAGCTTTAGCCGTTGGAACGCCGGTTTTGTTTGGCCCGCATATGGCGAATTTTAAAGAAATAGCCCAAGGAGTGCGGCGGCAGGGTGCGGCAATACAATGTCAGAATAAAAACGAAATAATTAGTGCGATTGCTGGCTTGTATGCGGATGCTGCATACAGGCAATCGTTAGCTGAAAAGGGCAAGGCGTTTGTTCGCCAGAATCAAGGCGCGATCACTAGAATTTTTGACATTCTTAATCAGGATATTTGAATTTGCGCATGCCCTGTTCGTTTTGGTGCTATGCCGTGTTGGCATGAGACTTGACACCTGCATCCATGTAGACAAAAAAAACCTCCCAGTACCTTGCGGCAGGGAGGTAAGCAAGCAGCATATCATGAGGAGTGGCTGCTTGTAGGTTCAACACCAGGAGGCGGGCTGATCATTTTGAATTTGGCGGCTTTACGCCATAACGTATTTTGAGAATGTTTATAATAATAAACGGTTATCCAGGATTTATTTGAGCGTTATTGCACAGAATTAAATATTTTTCAGCACCTTAGCCGGTTGGCTTGTGCGTGTAACGCACTTTTGCGGCTAAAGTGTTGG
>CAZAUB010000078.1:0-8810 GCA_964488195.1 uncultured Methylobacter sp.
CGACACCAAGGCCGCGCAGATGGCGCTGGTCGATTCAGTCATCAGCCAATGGGCCGCGTCCAGCGGTTTCCAAACCAGCATCGAAAAAGCCGCCGCCCAAAACGACCAACTGCTCTTCCTGGTGCCGGGACTGAAAGTATACGACGTGCTCGGCGCAGGTTTTACCGTATCAAGCGGCGGCAGTTCGAGTGGCAGCACCGGCCTCAGCCTGCCGACGTCGGAAGAGACCGCAAGGCTAGACGCCCTCAAGGCGCAGCAGATCCACATCACCCAAATTCTCGGCCTCCTGGAAAAATTTAACGGCATGACCTTCGTCAATGTCGAGGAGCAGGGCGTGCGTACCGGGGCGAACGCGCTCCTGGCTCCGTGGAGCGACTCCTCCTCCACGAGCACCTCCAGCGGGGACTTGTCCGGCGGTAGCGAGCTGTTTGTCCTGACCCTCTCTGCTACCCAGATCAGCTTTATCGAACGCGCTTATGAATCCCTGCGCCAGTCCGTCTATGATGGGCTGCTGCTGCAAACCCGGCTCAAACCGTATATGGATACCATCAGCCTCACGGTCACCGACGCAGGCATCGGCCTCGATTTCACCGGCACGACCGCCTTATTCCAGACTCGTTACGATCAAGCTCCCGGCGAAGCGATGCGTGATCTGCTGGATCTTCAGCGTATTCAGGGCACCAGCCTTAACGGTTCAGGCTGGGATGGACTCGAACAATTGCGCGACTGGCTGGGGGATGCGGTTAATAGCGCCGACCCGGCATTGTCAGCGACGCTGGTTGCGGCGCTCGCCGAATTCGGCTATCCCAATCTGCACACACAGGGCGACGGCAGCACCGGCAACGACGTGGTGATCGGCGCTGAGACTGGAGCCATACTCAACGGGGAGGGCGGCAACGATTTGATCCTCGGCGGCGCGGGCGATGACGTGCTTAGCGGAGGCACAGGCAACGACACCCTTTACGGCGGGATGGGCAACGACACCTACCGCTTTAACCTCGGCGATGGGGTGGATACCATCATCGAGATGCATGGCGATACTGGAACCGACACACTGCAATTCGGCGCCGACATTCGAGCCGGCGACCTGGACATCTTTATGGACGGCGACAAGCTGGTCTTTGCCCACATCAATGGCAAAGACAGGATTTCCATCGCCAACTGGTTCGGCAGTCTTGCCGATGGGGCCCATAGGCTGGATACTGTAACTTTCGCAGACGGAGCCATCTTGCAGCTCGATGCCTTGCAGCTGGGATCGGGCGGCAACGACACCCTTATAGGCACCTCGAACAGCGACATTTTAATGGGCGGCGCGGGCGACGATATTTTAATCAGTGACGGCAACGACTGGCTCAACGGCGGCAGCGGTGCCGACACCATGACCGGATCGATTGGCGACGACATTTACGTCGTCGACAACGCAGGCGACACCGTCATCGAACTGGAGGGCGAGGGCAATGACACCATTGATGCGCGGACGAGCTACACCTTGTCCGACAACGTAGAGAACCTACGCCTCATGGGGGCGTCCAGCATCAGCGGAACCGGCAACGAGTTGGATAACGTCATCACCGGCAATGCGGCGGATAACCTCCTGCAAGGCATGGACGGCAACGATACCCTGATCGGTAATGCGGCGAATGATGAAAAGTGGAGGATAGCAGCATGATTAGCTCGGAAAAATGTGATATTGAAAGACCTGACCCCGCCGCTTTGCTCTGATAGCCACACTGGCGCTCTGGGCGGTTTACGCCACTCAATCAGATGGTCTTTGCTCCCCAACTTTTTGCCGCGCCGAAAATCTGCTTTCTTATTGGCGTTGTTTCGGAAGACCACAGGAACACCTCGTTGCCGTAACAAAATAACAATGGCATAAGTGCAATAGTAACGATCAGCCAGTAATAACTGGCCTTGAGACAAGGACGAAATGAGGGTGCTAAATAAGGAAGTTTCCCCCGTTCCTTTGCCTTGATAAGGCCCTACGGCGTAATCGAGCACCGTACCAACGCTTAAGGAAATCAGGGCGACGAGTCGCGCAATCGGAAATCCCAAGCCAGGCTTTTGATTGCTCTGTTGCGGAAATACTTTCTGATTATCTTCGGTATCCGGCATCAAGACGGTTGTGCCATCCGCCATAACCACGTTAAACCCCAGCCATTGCCAAGCGCTGGCCGTTTGTTCCGAGAGTTGCGAACCCACTACACGGGCCGTGTCGGTCAAAGGCTTTAACGGCAGGCGTTGGCGTGCTTTACAGTAAGGGCCGGTGTTTATGGAATTGGCCGGAAGCCCATTTTGCAAGCGTTCGGTCAGCACTCGAGCCACCGCATTCTTGCAAGAGCCATCGTCACAGAGCACTTGAAAAATAAAGGCTTTTAAAGTAACTAAGGGTGTGAATACTTTATCTCGACTGTTTCCGGTTGCCGCTATTTGCTTGAGTAACGGGGATGGTAGTAATGAACTAAAGGGTAAATGGTCTTCCTGAAAGAAAGCTTGTCTTAAATTTTTGATTTGCCGGGTGAGATGAATTTTAATAGACTTGGACACAGTTAAGCTCTTGGTTGGATATTTTAATTTGTGATAATTTTCAATTATATCCAATTTTTACTGAGAGCTTAACTTCAATATAAATTATTATATCATTGTTTTTTATATGCTTATGCGTCGACAGGTAGCGGTATTAGATTCTGACCCCATCGATTTTCTGTTAGTCGTATCATAAGCGAGTTAGGAAATACACAATGAAAGACCTGCCCCTGCCTTCCCTTCTTTGCCATTTTTGTCGTGAGTTTGAAACAAAGTTTAACTCGATTGTTGGGCTTCACAAATTCAGCCCAACCCACGCGGGCTTGCTGTTAGCGTCAGAAACAACATGAAAATATTAATTAAAATTGTCAAAATCTTATTCATAGGTTTTGTGTTGCTTCTCGTTGTGCCGCCTACTTGCGCTTGGCTATGGAAAAGGGCAGGCCTACCCGTACCGATGTATCAGCCAAGCACGCGTGATAACAAGCAATTGTTCCTGATTGCTGATGAATATTTCCTGATTTCGCAGAATTATATTTGGCTGCATAAATCAAGCCTAAAAGTAACAGGGATCAATATGCACACTCTTTACCCAGATATGTTGCCTTATACCGATAAAACCAAAGCACTGTTTGACGAGATCGGACGTAAAAATGGACAAATGAGTATTTTGTTAGAAGTTACAATTAATCCTGATTTCGTAACGACCGTTTTAAGCAGCATGGAAAGCGATTGGAGGAGGGGCGATTATCAAAAAATGGAAACGCGTATAGAAGGATTTGATGTTTATCGTCATGTAAGCGGTAAGAAGGGTGGGCATGATCATTTAATTGGCAAACTGGATAACGGTCAGGATTTCTTTTTCTACTGCGATCAAGCAATGCAAGTGCCCTATCCATCTTGCAGCACAACGATTCCTTTAACCCAAAAAATATCAATAGACTATACCTTTGCGCGTGACTTATTACCGCAGTGGCAACAAATCAACCAGCACGTCATTACCCTTATTGGACGCTTTCGTCAGGAAGGCGCGCAGTACGCACAACAACAAAAACTTAACTCAGGAGATCACTAATGGCCTTATCCCAAGATACCATCGCTGTACTTAACGAATATCAGATAAGCGGGGATTACGTCCACTATTACCAAATCATGAATGATGCGGGAGATCTGTATGGCGCTTATGGATTAGGCGCGTCTACGGATGGACACAGTCTTGCCAGTGGTGGCTATATTGCGACTGATTTTGCGGGGGTGCTTGCCAACACATTTTTGGAAAATAAATACTACGAAGTAACGGGCAATATTCTAACAGAGGCGCAAAAACAGTCGGTTAGGGAAAATCTGATCATAGAAGATTATAGAATCAGAGCAGCCAATCAAGGTGTCGCTAATGGTGATCAGATAGCCAAATACCATGGAGAAGTTTTTGAGAAATTAGGCATCCCCGCAGAAGCCTGGACAGCAACCGCGTTGCAGGATATTTTTGGCCCACCTGCCTGGTGTTACGGCTGTTCACCGGAAGTATTACAGAACCAATCTATATTGGATGTGCTGACGCAACTTAATACAACCGTTGAGGCAATGAAACTTGCTGAATTTGCAGATGACTTGATCGGGACTAACCCTGATGGTAGCGATGGGGTATTGTATAAAGCATTAAAAGAGTTTCTGCCTACTTTGATAGATATTTTTAAGGAACATATTCAACTTGTTGATGACGAATTACACATTTCAGATGCCATCAACAAACTCTTCATTGCTGCCCGCAACTGGTTTCAGCGCCGCGACCCGCTCACCCTCGACCTCGACTCTGACGGCCTCGAAACCGTCGGCATCGACCCCGCCAACCCCATCCTGTTCGACCACGACGGTGATGGCGTAGCCAATGCCACCGGCTGGATCAAGCCCGACGATGGCTTCCTGGTACTGGACCGCAACGGCAACGGACTGATCGACAACGGCACCGAACTGTTCGGCGACTCCACGCCCTTGGTTGCCGGAGGCACTGCCGCCGACGGTTTCGCCGCCTTGGCGCAGGAAGACACCAACCACGATGGTCTCGTGAATTCCAATGACGCCAACTGGGACAACCTGCGCGTCTGGCAAGATGCCAACAGCGACGGCATCACCGACGCAGGCGAACTGCACAGCCTCGAATCCCTGGGCATCACCGGCTTCCACGTCGCCAAATCGGAAAACACCACCCGCTTGGGCAACGGCAACCAAATAGCCGACCTCGGCAGCTACATCCGCGACGACGGCACCGAAGGCACCGTAGGGCAGATCACCGGCGGCATGGCCGACATCGACCTCGCCGACAACCCCTTCTACCGCAGTTTTAGCGACACCGTCCCGCTCACTGAACAAGCCCAGGCTTTGCCCACCATGCAAGGCTCCGGCATGGTGCGCGACCTGCAAGAAGCGGTCAGCCTGTCTCCCGCCCTGGGCAGCGCACTCACCGACTATGCCGCCGCCGACACCAAAGCCGCGCAGATGGCGCTGGTCGATGCAGTTATCAGTCAATGGGCCGCGTCCAGCGGTTTCCAAACCAGCATCGAAAAAGCCGCCGCCTAAAACGACCAACTGCTCTACCTGGTACCGGGACTGACCCGTTACGACGTGCTCGGCGCAGGCTTTACCGCATCAAGCGGCGGCAGTTCGAGTGGCAGCACCGGCCTCAGCCAACCCACGGCTACCGAGATCGCGCAGCTCGAAGCGCTGAAGGCGCAGCAGCTACACATCACCGAAATCCTCGGCCTCCTGGAAAAGTTTAACGGCATGACCTTCGTCAACGTCGAGGCGCAGGGCGTGCGCACCGGGGCGAACCGGAATACAGAGGATAGCAGGCAACACCCAAAGCAGGCGGCGAATGATGCGGTGTTTGAGATGAGGAGGGCGGGATGAAAAATAAATTGAAACTGCCCCCCGTCTTCCGTCCGCGAAATAAGGAGCTGAAATGATCGAAAAACTATTTAGACGGATGCTCATTAAACGTTTCATAGCAGAACAAGCGAATAATTATGATTCAACGGAAAACTCGCGTGCAATGGTCCGAATATTTTATCGAACGTTAGGGCTATGGTTTGGGATAGGTATTTTACTAAGTTATATGGCTTATGAATATGGTTTGGATTCTCGTCAGTGTAACTTGTGCAACCAGTTGGCAAATACATTCCCCTCTATCGATATTGCTACCGCTAAATCGGATTATCCCAATGTTATGCGAATAATCTGGTTGTATTTTACAGTGACTACGCCATTGTCGTTTCTTAGCTTTTTTTTAATGATGCCCTATTGGGATTTTAGAAATGCCAATCTAGGATGTTTGTGGTTTATTTATGCCCCTGTTTTATTTGGAATATTTATATGCCTTGGTATTTATTTCTTTTTGAATGGCGGCACAATGGGAAGTGGTTTAACACGATGGGATAGATTGTTTATGCATTCAATAATTGGAGCATTTACTCTCTGTTTTAGTTGTTCTTTTTCGATTTCTTTTAACCTATTTTTTTTAACGCTTGTCCCAATTTATTATTTCAACAGATAAACAGGTGTCAACATGGAAAATGATCAAAATTTATATAATGAATTTGCTTTAAATTCGGCATCATTTATTGCCACCGATCTTGAAGAGTTCGGGAATCAACTTATCAATCAGAACTTAACCGACTTTCAAAGAGCAGAAGCGACGGTTATAAGATTGACCGAACAGATCGAATATAATCAGACGCTTGTGCAAGCTTATTTAAATCGTGCGGTGACAGAAATAGGGCGGGACTCCCAAACTGCCCAATTATTGACAAGAACAGCCGAACAACAATCCCAAGTTGTTGATTGGTTGAAGAATCTGAGTACAGAGGAAATACAAAGAGCCGCATCACTCGAATCAAGGTTGATTGACGGAAAAACACTGGAGTTTTTTGGAAAAGCCGGAGGCACTTTTCTTGATACTGCACAAATCCTTGCAAAACTGGTTCAGGGAGACAATACCGGTGCTATTGCGGAAGCGGCGGGTGCGGTCGCAGGGGCGCTTGCAGCTGCGGCTGTTGTTGCAATATTACCAGCTACTCTACCCGCAGCATTCATCGCTGCCGCAGCTGCGGCAGTGGGACTTTTTGGGTCTTCAGCGGTCAACGACCTTTTTGAACGTTTTGAATTAGGTGCAAAAATCATTGATTTTGTTTCCCAGAATCTCATCAATCCAATGGATGGACTCAATAATTTAAGCCAAGCCATCAACGACCTCTTCACCGCCCGCAACTGGTTCCAGCGCAAAGACCCGCTCACCCTGGACCTCGACTCTGACGGCCTCGAAACCGTCGGTATCGATCCCACCAACCCCATCCTGTTCGACCACGACGGCGACGGTGTAGCCAACGCCACCGGCTGGATCAAGCACGACGACGGCTTCCTGGTACTGGATCGCAATGGCAACGGGCTGATCGATAACGGCACCGAACTGTTCGGCGACTCCACACCTCTGTACGCAGGAGGCACTGCCGCCGACGGCTTCGCTGCCCTGGCGCAGGAAGACACCAACGGCGACGGCTTGGTCAACGCCGGTGATGCCAACTGGGACAGCCTGCGCGTCTGGCAAGATGCCAACAGCGACGGCATCACCGACGCAGGCGAACTGCACAGCCTCGAATCCCTGGGCATCACCGGCTTCCACGTCGCCAAATCGGAAAACACCACCCGCTTGGGCAACGGCAACCAAATAGCCGACCTCGGCAGCTACATCCGCGACGACGGCACCGAAGGCACCGTAGGGCAGATCACCGGCGGCATGGCCGACATCGACCTCGCCGACAACCCCTTCTACCGCAGTTTTAGCGACACCGTCCCGCTCACTGAACAAGCCCAGGCTTTGCCCACCATGCAAGGCTCCGGCATGGTGCGCGACCTGCAAGAAGCGGTCAGCCTGTCTCCCGCCCTGGGCAGCGCACTCACCGACTATGCCGCCGCCGACACCAAGGCCGCGCAGATGGCGCTGGTCGATTCAGTCATCAGCCAATGGGCCTCGACCAGCGGCTTCCAGACCAGCATCGAAAAAGCCATCACCCAGAACGACCAACTGCTCTACCTGGTGCCGGGACTGACCCGATACGACGTGCTCGGTGGCGGCTTCATTTCATCGGGCAGCGGTTCGGGCGGCAGCACCGGCCTCAGCCTGCCGACGCAGGAAGAGACCGCAAGGCTGGACGCCCTCAAGGCGCAGCAGATACATATCACCCAAATCCTCGGCATGCTGGAAAAATTTAACGGCATGACCTTCGTCAATGTCGAGGCGCAGGGCGTGCGTACCGGAGCAAACGCGCTTCTAGCTCCGTGGAGCGACTCCTCCACGGGCACCTCCAGTGGGGGCTTGTCCGGCGGTAGCGAGCTGTTTGTGCTGACCCTCTCAGCAACCCAGATCAGCTTTATCGAACGCGCTTATGAATCCCTGCGCCAGTCCGTCTATGACGGACTGCTGCTGCAAACCCGGCTCAAGCCGTATATGGATACCATCAGTCTCACAGTCACCGATGCAGGCATCGGCCTTGATTTCACCGGCACGACCGCTTTATTCCAAACTCGTTACGACCAAGCCCCTGGCGAAGGGATGCGTGATCTGCTGGATCTACAGCGCATTCAGGGCACCAGCCTTAACGGTTCAGGCTGGGACGGACTCGACCAACTGCGCGACTGGCTGGGGGATGCGGTTAATAGCGCCGACCCGGCATTGTCAGCGACGCTGGTTACGGCGCTCGCCGAATTCGGCTATTCAGGTCTGCACACACAAGGCGACGGCAGCACCGGCAACGACGTGGTGATCGGTGCCGAGAGCGGAGCCGTACTCAACGGGGAGGGCGGCAACGATTTAATCCTCGGCAGTGCGGGCGATGACGTGCTCAGCGGAGGCACAGGCAACGACACCCTCTACGGCGGGATGGGCAACGACACTTACCGCTTTAACCTCGGTGATGGGGTGGATACCATCATCGAGATGCATGGTGACACTGGAACCGATACCCTGCAATTCGGTGCCGACATTCGGGCCGGTGACCTGGACATCTTTATGGACGGCGACAAGCTGGTCTTTGCCCACATGAATGGCAAAGACAGGATTTCCATCGCCAACTGGTTCGGCAGTCTTGCCGATGGCGCCCATAGGCTGGATACAGTGACTTTCGCAGACGGAGCCACCTTGCAGCTCGATGCCTTGCAGCTGGGATCGGGCGGCAACGACACCCTTATAGGCACCTCGAACAGCGACGTTCTAATGGGCGGCGCGGGCGACGATA
>CAZAUB010000079.1:0-8747 GCA_964488195.1 uncultured Methylobacter sp.
TGTGAGCTATACGGTATTTTAGTGACCAGACATGATCGGTGGTATTACTTATTGATTGAAGGGATTGATTCCTCTATCCTACAGGTGGTTATGCAATATCAACTGGGTTTTTAAGTTAAACGATAAATATGAGGTGAGTCATGGCTATAAAAGAAGATTTTGAGAATTTATTAGATAAGTTGCAAATAGAACGCGATGAAATCAATTTAAAGCTGCATCTGGCTTCCATGGAGGCTCAGCAAGAATTTGAAGAAGCCGAAAAACAATGGCACCGTTTAAAAATCAAAGCCGCTGAAATAGCAGATGAGTCGGTGGAGACTTCGGAAGAGTATATAGCCAAGGCCAAAATTGTCGGTGAAGAGCTTAAAGATGCCTATTACCGAATCGGCAAGCGTTTGGCTGATTAAGTTATCTGCGTATAGAAAATTTATAAGTTTGATGCACTCTCTATGATCAAACATAGGTATCTACACAACTCGTCATCTCGGCAGGGAATGCCGAGATCCACGACTGCATGGATGCAGGAGGTAGAGCAACGCAGGAGCAGTTGCCGAGAAGCCATGGATGGCAACACCAGATCTCGCTAACCGTTTTTTAGTCACATGAAACCACTTTTTTATTTATTTTTCACATCCCTGTGTTCTGGATTCCGGCACAAATCTGTCTGGAACAGATTTGCATTTATCCAAAGGGCGTCAGGCAGGATAGCCTGACGTGAATCCCTGCCGGAATGACGGAGATATGACTTGCGTAGATACTTACGATGATCAAGTGAGTGTTTGGATTTTTTGGCGACTACATATAAATCAGGCTTATGGGGATTCCTGCTAACAATGCTCTCTAATCGGCAAAGGAGAATATTATGAGTTTTTCACGTCAGACTATCCGGCCTGACGCCCTTCGGGTAAATGCAAATCTATTCCAGACAGATTTGTCACGTTGGACGTTGTTGGCGGTCATTGCCGCTCTGATTGCGGCGTTTTTTATTTTTGATCTGCAACTGTATTTAACGCTGGAAACACTCAAGGTGCAGCAAGCGGCTATCGAAACTTATCGCAGCAATCATCCCGGTCTGGCGGTTGCTATGTATGCGTTGATTTATATCGCTGTGACCGGTTTATCTCTGCCGGGAGCTACCATTCTTACGCTGGCCGGTGGCGCTGTGTTCGGCTTGCTGTGGGGAACGCTGATTGTCTCCTTTGCCTCCACGATCGGTGCAACATTGGCCTTTCTGTCGGCGCGTTTTTTGTTTCGAGATGGGGTTGAATCGCGTTTTGGCGATCGGCTGAACATTATTAATAAAGGCATGGACAGGGATGGCGCGCTTTATCTTTTTACTCTGAGATTGGTGCCGGTTTTCCCCTTTTTTGTGATAAATATGGTTATGGGATTAACAACCCTGAAAACACAAACTTTCTATTGGGTCAGTCAGATTGGCATGTTGGCCGGTACGGTGGTTTATGTGAATGCCGGAACTCAGCTGGGTAAGCTGGAGTCTTTATCGGGTATTTTATCTCCCGGTTTGATAGGCTCTTTTGCGCTGCTGGGCATTTTTCCGCTGCTGGCCAATAAAGTCGTCGAAGCCATCAAGGAGAACAAAGTCTATGCACAATGGACTAAGCCCGCGCGCTTTGACAGCAACATCGTGGTGATCGGCGCTGGTTCCGGCGGCTTGGTCACCGCTTACATCGCCGCCGCCGTCAAAGCCAAAGTCACCTTGGTTGAAAAGCATAAAATGGGTGGTGATTGCCTGAACACCGGCTGCGTACCGTCTAAAGCCCTAATCCGCTCCGCCAAATTGCTGGCTCAGATGCGCCGATCTGCCGATTTCGGCATCAAAAAAGCCGACGCCGAATTGGATTTCGCCGATGTGATGAACCGGGTGCAATCGGTCATTAAAACCGTCGAGCCGCACGATTCTGTGCAACGTTATATAGACCTTGGCGTGGAGGTCATCGAAGGTGAAGCAAAGATTATTTCACCCTGGGAAGTCCAGGTGACAACAGCGGGAGCAACCCGCATTATCACCACGCGTTCCATTGTTATTGCCGCCGGATCGCGCCCATTCATCCCGCCGATTCCCGGTATTGAGGACATTGCTTATCTAACCTCCGATACGATTTGGGATTTGCGTGAACTGCCCAGACGACTGGTCGTGCTCGGCGGCGGGCCTATCGGTTGCGAATTGGCGCAAAGCTTTGCCCGGTTAGGCAGTCAGGTGACCCAAGTCGAAATGGTGCCGCGCTTATTAATCAGGGAAGACTTTGAGGTCTCCGAGGCCGTGATGGCGAAGTTTCGCCTGGAAGGCATTAATGTACTCGTTGGGCATACCGCCAAAGAATTTATGATCGAAAACGGTGAAAAAATCCTGCTTGCCGAGCATGACGGTCAAGAGCTGCGTATTCCTTTCGACCAGGTATTATTGGCGATTGGCCGGGTTGCCAATATCCAGGGTTACGGTCTTGAACAGCTGGGCGTTGAAACCTCGACCGGTCGCACCATTGAAATCAATGAATTTCAACAGACCAATTATCCGAACATATTTGCCTGCGGTGATGTGTCCGGCCCGTTTCAGTTTACCCATACCGCTGCCCATCAGGCATGGTATGCAGCGGTGAATGCGCTGTTCGGAAGTGTCATAAAATTTCGCACCGATTATTCGGTGATTCCCTGGGCAACCTTTACCGATCCAGAAGTTGCACGGGTCGGTATTAATGAGCAGGATGCAAAGGCCAAGGGTATTGGCTATGAAGTCAGCACTTATTATATTGACGATCTGGATCGAGCGATTGCCGACGGCGTTGCGCACGGCTTTGTCAAAGTATTAACCGCGCCGGGCAAAGATCGAATTCTGGGTGTGACCATCGTTGGGGAACAGGCCGGTGATTTGATCGCCGAGTTTGTGCTGGCGATGAAGCACAATATCGGCCTGAACAAGTTGCTGGGCACCATCCATATTTATCCAACCCTATCCGAGGCCAACAAATATGCGGCCGGGGTCTGGAAGCGTAATCATGTGCCGAAAGGCTTGTTGTGGTGTGTTGCTCGTTATCATGATTGGCGCAGAGGGTGAGTCGAGTAGGGCACGCCCTACGCTAAGTAACGTGCGCAACATAGTTAATCAACGTTGTTTTATGTCCAGGCAAAATAGCAATTTTTTTACAAAATTCCCGCGCTTCTAATCACACCCACATTTAACAGCCTGATATTAATCGAGGCGACTTTTGGCTATAATCGGGGTAATTTTTAAACCCCGAGCGGAGCAACGCAAATAAATCGTTGTTATGTTCAGCATCAGGGTCAGGTTCCAGTTAACAGGAGTAACAATTTGAACCCCAAGAACAAGATTTTATTTGCAGGCGATCCGCATGGAGATTTCAAACCACTGATAGCGGCAGTACATGAATACAAACCCGAAGCCGTCGTGTTACTGGGCGATTATGATTTGGAAATGCCCTTGGAAACCTGTTTGCAGGAAATTGTCGGCTTAACTCAAATCTGGTGGATTGCAGGGAATCATGATTTTGAAACCCCCAGCAAGCATAAACATTTGTTTGATTCAGCCCTAGCTGATAACGGTTTACACTTGAAAGTCACGGAAATAGCAGGCCTGAGGATTGCCGGTTTAGGCGGCATTTTTCTGGGCCGGGTCTGGTACCCGCCGCAAAAACCTAAATGGCGGGACAAGCAGCATTATCTACTTAATCAACCGGTCAATATCAGGCATGCGGCCTTGTCATTAAAATACAAGGGGGCGATTTGGCATGATGAGTTTGAGGCATTAAAGACGCTGAAAGCGGATATTTTAGTGACCCATGAAGCGCCGGGATCTCATCGGCACGGCTTTGATGTGATTGGTGAATTGGCCTCCGCGATGGGGGTAAAAAATATTTTTCATGGTCATTTGCATGAAAATTATGCCGGCACTATTAAAAACAATATTAAGGTATTCGGCGTGGCGGACAGGGCTGTCGCTGATTTGGTGGGGAATACGTTAAGGGATGGAAGTTAGTCGCTGGGTTTAGGCTATCGCTTCAACCCAGCTTACAATTTGTCGTTCTATGCTTGACTGTTTAAATAATCCTCATAATTACCGCTGAAATCAACAATCCCGTTCGGGGTTAATTCGATAATCCGCGTCGCCAGCGATGATACAAACTCCCGGTCATGACTGACGAATACCAAGGTGCCGGGATAGTTTTCCAGCGCGGTATTGAGCGATTCAATCGATTCCATGTCCAAATGGTTGGTCGGTTCATCCAGCACCATGATGTTATTTTTTTGCAGGATCAGCTTGCCGAACAGCATGCGGCCTTGCTCCCCGCCGGAGATGACTTTAACGGATTTGTTGATGTCGTCTGCGCTGAACAATAAGCGCCCCAAGGTGCCGCGTATGGCTTGGTCGTCGTCCGATTCCTTGCGCCATTGCCCCATCCATTCGATAAGGGTCAGGTTTTCGGCGAAGTCTTCGGCATGATCCTGGGCAAAATAACCCACTTCAGAGTTTTCCGACCATTTAACCACGCCGGTATCCGGCGTTAAATCGCCGACCAGGGTGCGCAGCAGGGTGGACTTGCCGATACCGTTAGGGCCGAGCACAGCAACGCGCTCGCCGACGGGAATCATCAGGTTCAGGTTTTTGAATAACGGTTCGCCGTAGCCTTTGCTCAAGTCCTCGACTTCCAGCGCTAAACGGTGCAGTTTCTTGGTTTGATCAAAGCGGAGAAATGGATTAACCCGGCTTGAGGGTTTGACTTCATCCAGTTTGATCTTATCCAGCTGTTTGGCGCGCGAGGTGGCCTGTTTGGCCTTGGACGCATTCGCCGAGAAGCGGCTGACGAAGGTTTGCAGTTCGGCAATCTGGACTTTTTTCTTGGCGTTTCCGGCGAGCAGACGCTCACGAACCTCGGTAACTGCAATCATGTAATCGTCATAGTTGCCGGGATAAACACGCAGCTCGCCGTAGTCCATATCGGCCATGTGGGTGCAGATACTGTTTAAAAAGTGGCGATCATGCGAGATGATAATCATCGTGCAATCGCGCTGGTTCAGTATGTCTTCAAGCCAGCGGATGGTGTTGATGTCCAGGTTGTTGGTCGGCTCGTCAAGCAACATGATGTCGGGATTCGAAAATAAGGCCTGTGCCAATAATACCCGCAGCTTCCAGCCGGGAGCAACGGCGCTCATCGGGCCGTTATGCTGCTCCAGCGGAATGTCCAGGCCCAGCAACAGTTCGCCAGCCCTGGCTTCGGCGGTATAGCCGTTGAATTCAGCAAATACCGATTCCAGCTCGGCTGCATGCATGTAGTCGTCTTCGGTAGCTTCCATGTTGGCGTAGATCGCGTCGCGCTCGGACATGGCGGCCCACATTTCGGTGTGACCCATCAGCACCACGTCCAGCACGCGTTGGTCTTCATAGGCGAATTGATCCTGACGCAAGTTACCCAGGCGCTCATTGGGGCTGATGCTGACGTTGCCTGCTGATGGCTCCAAATCGCCGCTCAATATTTTCATGAAGGTCGATTTACCGCAGCCGTTCGCGCCGATCAGGCCGTAACGGTTGCCGTCGCCGAATTTGACCGAGACATTTTCAAATAGGGGTTTAGCCCCGAACTGCATGGTGATGTTAGCTGTAGAGATCAAGTTTTTGTTCCGAAGAGTAAAGGTGAAAAGATGGTTTTAGTTGAGGGGTTAATTCACGATGAAAAGTACGAAGTAAATAGGCTACATACGGTCACGGATTGCGCTTTTTAGAAAGTCCAGGCATCTAAATAACGCGTCATCCCGGCAGGGAGTGCCGGGATCCAGAAGCCATGGATGGCAGTATTAGATCTTGATAACTGTTTTTTAAGCATAAGAATTTACTCTTTAATATCTGTTTTTTACATCCCTGTAATCTGGATACCGGCAATCCCTGCCGGTATGACGTAAGGCTATTAACTAAGTCTGAAAACGCTGTAAAACTTCGTGCCTTTGTGGTGAAAACCTTTTAAGTTAACTAAGCCAGACCTCTGGCACTATATTGGCCGTGTTTTGATCGTCGCTGACCCAAATCTGCCCGTCCTGGATGCTGATTTGCAATTGCATGGTGCGCTTCACCATCGGTGCGAGTTGATCGGTGGCTTCCTTGGGCAGGTTAATGACCGTCAGGTTTTTAAAGCGATCCAGCTTGGGTTTAATCTGGTTCCACCAGATGTTATTGCGTCCGCCATAGGTGTAGAGAATGACTTTGTCGGCGCGATTGGAGGCTTTGCGGATGCGTTTTTCGTCGGGCATGCCTACATCAATCCACAGTTCAATATCGTCGGTCAGACTTTTTTGCCAGAGCTCGGGCTCATCATCGGTGCTCAGGCCTTTGGTGAATTGCAGTTGTTCGTCGGCATTCATCACAAAAGCCAGCAGGCGTGCCATCATGCGCTCTTCGGTTTCCGAAGGGTGCAGGGCAATGGTCAGGTTATGAGCTTGATAATAGCCTCTGTCCATGTCGGCAATCTGACAGTCGGCTTTATAGATGGTTGACTTAAGCGCCATTGAGCGTTTTTTACGGCTTTGGGTAAATAAAATGCCATTTTAACAGATTTTAGCCTTCAAGTGTTTTACAGTAGCAGCTTATCGTCAATCGCTATAAAACGGCTGGCCGACTTAATCAGCGAGGGTGCGGTCAGCGCCGGTACGCCGTAAACTTCCGTCGTTACGCCGTAAACAGTTCGGGCCTTATCCAATAACAGGTCGAAGTCGCCGTCGCCGGATAACAAAATGATCACATCAGCCTGATCCGCGTAGTCAATCACATCCAACGTAATGCCGACATCCCAATCGCCTTTTGCCGAACCGTCGCTACGCTGGATGTAAGGCTTCAGCTTGACTTCAAAGCCGATGTTCCTGAGTATCTGCTGAAAGCCCTGCTGCTTACTGTCGCCTTTGTCGATTGCATACGCAAACGCCGCGACCACTTCCCGATTGGCGGTCGCCTGTGCCCAGAATGCCGCGTAGTTGAAATGCCGCTGGTAACTTTGCCGAGTGGTGTAATAGATATTTTGCACATCGACAAAGATGGCGACTTTTTCCATCGTTATTTGAGGAATGAACAGCAATAATCGCTAGGGCTTTTGACTTTCATTGTGAATGCCGCATTGGCGGGCACGTTGAAAGATTCGCCGCCTTTAACGCTTTGCCATTCGGCACCGGGCAATAAAACATCCAGGTCGCCGTCGATTATTTCCATTAATTCCGGGTCGGCGGTGTTGAAGGTGTATTCGCCGGGCAACATAAAGCCCAGGGTTTTTGTCGAGCCGTCCGCGAACTTGATAGTACGGCTGCTGACATTGCCGCCGAAGTAAACATTGGCTTTTTTGACGATGGATACGTTATTGAATTCTGACATGGGTTGTCCTTTTTGGGGAATGGATATGAGGGGCGCAATGATACCAGATTGGCTTGATTTAGTCAGATGTCGGCTTTGTAATGGAACGCGGATGACGCTGATTGGGCGGATTTAAGCGGATTTTTCTTTTCTTCTTTTATTGCTCACAGTCTCTGGAGCGTGGGAACGATACAAAGAACGCACTCGAATGCCTGCTTACGGCCAAAACAGCTCTTTTGACTCACAAACAAAATTTCCAGCGAACAATGCAACGGATGGTTTATCATCAACCCAAAAATAAAACCAATAAACTCTAATCAGTGGCTACTTTTCTCGAACTCTACCAAAGCTTGGACGATGACCCTTTAAAGCGGGGCAAGCAATTTGAACGCTTTACTAAATGGTTCCTCAAAAATGATCCCGAATGGTCAACTCAGGTCGATCAAATCTGGCTATGGGAAGAATATCCTAAGCGCTGGGGTATCGATTGCGGTGTCGATCTTGTTTTTCAACATAAGAATGGTGAAACCTGGGCAGTACAGGCTAAGTGCTATTCACATAAGCACGACATCACCAAACACGATGTAGACAAGTTCCTCAGCGAGTCCAACCGCACGGGCATCGATAAACGCTTACTGATAGCCACCACTGACCGGATCGGCAAGAATGCCATACAGGTCTGCGAAGCTCAGGAAAAAACGGTAGTTAGATTCCTGCTTTCAGACTTCGAGCATTCAGAGCTTGAATACCCATCACGCTATGAAGACCTTCATAGCGCCAAGCGCAAGGAAGCTCCCAAGCCTCGACCACACCAGCTTGAGGCGATCTCCACTGTAGCCGATAATTTTCAAAATGCCGAACGTGGTCAACTGATCATGGCTTGTGGAACAGGCAAGACTTTCACCACACTTTGGATCAAAGAAAAACTTGCCTCCAAACGGACGCTGGTACTGTTGCCATCATTAAGCCTGTTGTCACAAACCCTCCGGGAATGGACCTTTGCCGCAACTCAGCCGTTCGATGTTCTTTGTGTATGCTCAGACGAAACCGTTGGAAAACGCGGCGAGGATGAAATCATCCATTCCGTTTCCGAACTGGCTTTTCCTGTCACTTCGGATACCGAGGAAATCAGGCGATTCCTAACAGGGGATGGAACCCAAGTCATTTTTTCCACCTATCACTCTTCACCGCTGGTGGCAGACGCACAGGCAAATCAAGCTACCCCAGCTTTCGATTTAGTGGTCGCCGATGAAGCTCACCGCTGCACCGGCAAGGTCGCCAGCGCCTTCTCCACCGTGCTGGACAACAAGCGCATCATCGCCGCCAAACGCCTGTTCGCAACCGCCACGCCGCGCACCTACACCGCCTCGGTAAAGAAAGCCGC
>CAZAUB010000080.1:0-8725 GCA_964488195.1 uncultured Methylobacter sp.
CACACCGGTCGTTTGGTGGGGCGGCTGGCCGTTTTTTCAGCGCGGCTGGCGTTCTGTGATCAATCGCAATTTAAACATGTTTACGCTGATCGCATTGGGTATTGGCGTCGCCTGGGGTTACAGCGTGGCAGCAACGGTTGCGCCGGGAATTTTCCCGTTAACCCTGCGCAATTCAGACGGCATGGTGGCCGTCTATTTCGAGGCCGCCGCCGTCATTACCGCATTGGTGTTGCTGGGGCAAGTACTGGAATTGCGGGCTCGAAGCCGCACCAATCAGGCTATCAAGATGCTGCTGGGGCTGGCGCCGAAAACAGCGCGCCGGGTGATAGGCGACGGTAAGGAAGAAGATATTCCGCTGACACAGGTACAACCGGGCGATGTGTTGCGCGTCCGGCCCGGCGAAAAAATCCCTGTTGACGGTGTCGTGCAGCAAGGTTATAGCAGTGTCGATGAATCCATGGTGACCGGCGAGCCTATTCCGGTGGAAAAAAATGCCGGGGATCGCCTGATAGGCGCCACCGTCAACAGCACCGGTAGTCTGCTAATGCTCGCCGAGAAGGTCGGCGGCGAAACGCTGCTGGCCCGGATCGTGAAGATGGTCAGCGAAGCGCAACGCAGCCGGGCGCCGATCCAGAAACTGGCGGATGTGGTTGCCACCTGGTTTGTACCGACTGTTGTCATCATTGCCATTATTACATTGATCGTCTGGTGGCAGTGGGGGCCGGAACCGCGCTTGGCTCATGCCATTGTTAATGCGGTAGCCGTACTCATTATCGCTTGCCCCTGTGCTCTCGGTCTTGCCACGCCGATGTCGATTATGGTCGGTACCGGCAGGGGCGCTCAGCTCGGGGTATTGATTAAAAATGCCGAAGCGCTGGAAATCATGGAAAAAATAGATACTTTGGTGATCGACAAAACCGGCACGCTGACAGAGGGTAAGCCCCGCCTCATGTCGGTAATCGCCTGCAAAAATTTTTCCGAAGAAGAAGTATTGTATCTCGGCGCAAGCCTGGAACGGGCCAGCGAACACCCGCTTGCCGCCGCGATTGTTAAAGGTGCTGAAGAAAAAGGCATCAAGTTGACTGCCGGAGAACAATTTGAATCGGTAACCGGCAAAGGTGTTTGCGGCAGGATTTTAGAGCGTCAGGTTGCGCTGGGTAATGCCAAATTAATGGAGGCGAAGAATATCGATATTACGCCTTTAATAAAACAGGCTGACGAGCTGCGTCTGGAAGGGCAGACCGTCATGTTTGTTGCCGTGGACGGGAAGCTCGGCGGATTTATCAGTGTCGCCGATCCCGTCAAACCGTCAACGCCGGAAGCACTGAAAGCCCTGCACGAAGCAGGGATAAAAGTCGTCATGCTAACCGGCGATAATAAAACTACCGCCAATGCAGTGGCAAAAAAACTCGGCATAGACCGGGTTGAAGCGGAAGTATTACCCGAACAGAAAACCGAAATCGTTAAACAATTGCAGGCCGAAGGCCATATCGTGGCAATGGCGGGCGACGGTATCAACGATGCACCGGCATTGGCGCAGGCACACGTAGGTATTGCGATGGGTACGGGCACCGATGTCGCGATGGAAAGTGCGGGGGTCACGCTGGTCAAAGGCGATCTGCGTGGAATCGCCCGGTCACGGCGTTTGAGTCAAGCTACCATGCGTAATATCCGTCAGAACCTGTTCTTTGCTTTCATTTACAACGCCATCGGCGTTCCCGTTGCAGCCGGTGTGCTGTATCCGTACTTCGGCATTTTGCTGTCACCGATGATTGCGGCGGCAGCGATGAGTTTTAGTTCGGTTTCAGTCATCATGAACGCTCTGCGCCTTAGAAAATTATCGCTTTAAAATAAAAAAAGGGGCGGAATTACCCGCCCCTTTTCTTCGAAACTATAGTGATATTATTTGTTGCCGGCTTTAATGTGCTCTACCGCAGCTTCAGCATGTACAGTAGCCTTGCCTACATGACCCAAATTACCGTGATCAATGGCTTCTTGCAGTTCCTTAGCGCCAGCGTCTAAATGGTTTTTGGGCACACCCTTGGCGACTATGGAAGCTGCCAGCGCATGATCCAATGCCGCCTTTGCGTGTTCGACCAAAACCGGCGCATGACCGGCTTTGCCATGTACTACCGCCGCATTGGCGTGCTCCAGTGCTGCCGCGGCATGCTCTTCAGCAAAAACAGAAGTACTTAAAAGAAATAATAAACCTGCACATACGGATGCCATTTTTTTCATAATTCTCTCCTCAATATTAATGTTTGTATTTAGTTGTCGACATTACGTTTTTAAAAACCATTATGAATCGACATCTATATTTTTACCTCATGTCATTTATTTTGCAATACCCATAATTTTTGCTAGGGCAAATGCATTAAAACACATAACTACACCCTGCACCCACAATTAATAATAAGATGCGCCTTAAATGTCTTTAGCCAGTTTTTCAGCATAGCCGGTGTAATTGCGCGGCGTCAGTTCCAACAAGATTGCTTTGGCTTCAGCCGGGATTTCCAGTTTCTCAATAAATGCCTGCATTTGTCCGGGGGTAATACGCTGGCCACGGGTAAGTTCCTTTAATTTCTCATAAGGTTTTTCAATGCCGTAGCGACGCATCACGGTTTGTATGGGTTCTGCCAATACTTCCCAGTTGGCATTGAGATCAGCTTCAATCGCATCGACATTAATCTGCAACTTGGATAGGCCTTTTAAACTGGCCTGAATGGCAATACTGGTATGAGCGATACCGACGCCGATATTTCTCAGCACGGTTGAATCGGTTAAATCCCGCTGCCAGCGCGACACCGGCAGTTTTTCGGCTAAAAAGCCGAATAAGGCATTGGCTAAGCCTAAATTACCTTCCGAGTTTTCAAAATCAATCGGGTTAACTTTGTGCGGCATCGTGGATGAGCCGACTTCACCGGCAATAGTTCTTTGTTTGAAATAACCCAGCGAAATATAGCCCCAAATATCACGGTCAAAATCCAGCAAAATGGTGTTAAAACGAGACAGCGCGTGGAAATACTCGGCGATATAATCGTGCGGTTCAATCTGGATGGTGTAGGGATTAAATTGCAGCTCCAGAGACTCGACAAAATTCTGGGTAAATTCCGCCCAGTCCACGTCAGGATAAGCCACGCAGTGGGCATTATAATTGCCGACTGCGCCGTTTATTTTTCCCAATAGGGCTACGGCTTGCAGTTGGTCTTTCTGCCGTTGCATTCGAGCCGCGACGTTGGCAAATTCCTTGCCGGTGGTGGTGGGCGTAGCCGATTGTCCATGAGTGCGCGACAACATCGGCTGGCCTGCGGTTTCCACGGCAATGGTCTTGAGCGCCGCGATGCAGTCGCCAATTTGCGCCAGGATGACTTCGCGCCCTTCTTTGAGCATTAACGCGTAAGACAGGTTATTGATGTCTTCCGAGGTGCAGGCAAAATGGATGAATTCGCTGACTTTTTCCAGTTCTGCGCAACCCGCGATTTTTTCTTTCAGCAAATATTCAACGGCTTTGACATCGTGATTGGTGGTTTTTTCTATGTCTTTAACGCGCTGCGCGTCGGCCTCTGAAAAATCACTGACGATGTTGTTTAACAGCTGCGTCGCCGCGTCGCTGAACGGGCTGACTTCGGTAATCAACAGATGATTAGCCAAGGCTTGCAGCCAGCGCACTTCAACGAGCACCCGAAAACGGATCAGGCCGTATTCACTGAATATAGGACGCAGTTTTTCAACTTTGTCGGCATAGCGTCCGTCGATAGGGGAAATAGCGGTGAGGGCAAAATTAGTCATGGGTTTGTCCGAGTATTTTAGTGTATGTTGTTATTCGTTAGATTTGCCTACAGGGATGTAGGTAAGGCAGATAAGGCTCCTGCTATATCTGCATTCACCACATCCCTGTGGTTCGAGCGTGAGCAGGAGCGGAAGCTTTTGATTCAATAATCCCACCGCCCAGGCATATTTCACCATCGTAAAAAACGACGGATTGGCCGGGCGTAATGGCTCGTTGCGGCTGGTCAAATGTAACCTTGCATCGGTCGTTGCCTATCGGCTCTACATAGCAGGGCTGGTCTGCCTGGCGATAGCGGGTTTTAGCCATGCAGCGCAAGGGTTCGGTCAACGACCTATTGCTGCACCAGTCAAGTTGACTGGCTTCCAGGATATTATGCAACATCAACGGGTGATCGTGGCCCTGTCCGACAATCAGGATATTATTTTCCAAATCCTTTTCCAGCACATACCACGGTTCATCCGGCGCATTTTTAACGCCGCCTATGCCCAAACCCTGGCGCTGCCCCAAAGTGTAATACATTAAGCCGTGATGCTGGCCGATATAATGCCCTTCTGGAGTACGCATTTCGCCGGGTTGGGTGGGCAGATAGCGTTGCAAAAATTCAGTGAATTTACGCTCGCCGATAAAACAGATGCCGGTGCTGTCTTTTTTACGACTGTTGGCAAAACCGGCTTTATCGGCCATTGCCCTGATTTCGGGTTTGTGCAAATGGCCTATCGGGAACAGCGTGCGCGATAGCTGTTTTTGCCCCAGCGTGTAAAGAAAATAGCTTTGCTCTTTATTCGGATCCAGGCCTTTTAACAAAAAGAACTCGTCCTCGTTCCCATAGCTCCGGCTTGGGAACGCAGCCACTCGCGCATAGTGCCCTGTGGCGATATATTCCGCCCCCAAATCTTCAATCGCATAATTCAGGAAGGCTTTGAATTTAACATGCTTGTTGCACAAAATATCCGGATTAGGAGTGCGACCTGCTTTAAATTCAGACAGGAACACTTCAAATACCTCATCCCAGTATTCAGCGGCAAAATTCACGGTTTTTAATTCGATGCCTAATTTATCGCAAACCTGTTGCGCGTCGGCTAAATCTTCCATGGCTGTACATTGCGCCGTGCCGTCATCTTCTTCCCAGTTTTTCATAAACAAACCGGTAACTTGATGGCCTTGCTCCAAAAGCAACAACGCGGTTACCGAAGAATCGACACCGCCGGACATGCCGACGATTACTTTTTTACTCATGGTCAAGATCGATAAATGATTTAAGCAAAGATAAGGGGTGGCGTTGCCCGCTGAGATATTCGTCTATACTAATAAGCACTAAAGGGCTACGCAAGCGATGCCGCTCAGCTTCGATTTGATCGCGCGTTAACCAGTGGCTGGCGACTATGCCGTCATCCAGTGGTTGGGTTGGGTTATGTGAATGACAGCGACCGGAAAAACACACTCTGACAAAGCTCGGAAAGTCAGGATTTTTTCGCCAAAGCTGGATCGCAACAACATGCTCAGGTTCAAATTGCCAGGCGGTTTCTTCCAGTACTTCACGCTTGACGGCGGCAATCAGATCCTCGCCCTCTTCAAGATGCCCGGCAGGTTGGTTGAATTGAAGTCCACTGGAGGTTTCCTCTTCTACGAGTAAAAAACGTCGGCCTTGTTCAATAACTGCGGCAACTGTAACGTGTGGCTTCCAAACCATTGCAAAATTCCGGCTGTGAAAGCTGACATTTTACTAGATTTGGAGATATTATGTTGGTAAAAAAGACGGGGGAAAGACGGATACAAGGCACAGGATAATCTTTCCATGCGCCCTGTTTACTTTGTTGAAACATAACAGTTGAAATTCACTAAGATTGGCACTATGTTAGGAGCCTAAATATTTTAAAATTACAATTATGTCCGATTTTGATCCCTACAAAGATAAAGATGGCGGCTTGGCAGTTCAGGAAGCCAAGCCTAAGTTAAAAAGACCGCCTTTATACAAGGTTATCTTGTTAAATGATGATTTTACGCCCATGGATTTTGTCATTGAGATTTTGATGGATTTTTTTGCAATGTCTGAAGAAAAGGCAACTCAGGTGATGCTGCAAGTACATACGCAAGGGGTTGGTGTCTGCGGAACATATTCCAAAGACGTTGCTGAAACAAAAGTCTATATAGTTAACGACTATTCACGAGAGCATCACCATCCGTTGATGTGCTCGATGGAAAAAGTGTAGGTTGGAGAGATTATGTTAAGTAAAGAACTTGAAGTTACGTTAAATAATGCCTTTAAAAATGCGCATGATAAACGGCATGAATTTATCACGGTTGAACATTTGCTGTTGGCATTGCTCGAAAATGCGTCTGCGCAGCCGATTTTGATAGCCTGCGGCTGTGATATTAAGGCGCTACGAGGTCAGTTGACGCAATTTATCGATGAAACCACCTCACTGATTCCGATGGGTATCCAGAGGGAAACCCAGCCTACTTTGGGTTTTCAGCGAGTGCTGCAGCGCGCTGTTTTTCATGTACAGGCATCCGACAAAAAGGAAGTTTCCGGAGCCAATTTATTTGTAGCCTTATTCAGCGAACAGGATTCCCACGCGGTTTATTTGTTAAATAAACAGGATATTTCGAGGCTGGATGTGGTCAATTACCTGGCTCATGGCATTTCAAAAATCGATCCTGAAAGTGATTCGGCAAACAGCCGGTCACCGGAATCCGGCAATGCTGATGGCGAGGCATCGGGCAGTCCGCTGGATAAGTACGCCACCAATCTCAATGAAGAAGCCTTGAAAGGCCGAATTGATCCCTTAATCGGCAGAGATTCTGAGGTTGAACGCACGATTCAGACACTTTGCCGTCGTCGCAAAAACAATCCGTTGCTGGTCGGTGACGCGGGCGTGGGCAAAACGGCTATCGCAGAGGGCTTGGCGAAACGGATTGTTGAGGAACAAGTGCCGGATGTTTTGATGAACAGTGTGATTTATTCACTGGATTTGGGCGCGCTGGTGGCCGGTACCAAATACCGGGGAGACTTTGAAAAACGGCTTAAGGCGCTGCTAAACCAACTCAATAAGGAGCCTGATTCGATCCTGTTTATTGATGAAATTCACACCATTATCGGGGCGGGTTCAGCTTCCGGCGGGGTGATGGATGCATCCAATTTGATTAAGCCCGCGCTGGCTTCCGGCCAGTTGCGTTGCATAGGTTCGACCACTTATCAGGAGTATCGCGGGGTTTTCGAAAAAGATCATGCCCTGGCGCGAAGATTCCAGAAAATTGACGTACTTGAGCCTTCAGTTGAAGACACCATCCTGATTCTAAAAGGGCTTAAATCGCGTTTTGAAGAACATCATGACGTTAAATATTCCGCTGAGGCCTTACGCGTGGCGGCGGAATTATCGGATCGCTATATTACCGACCGGCATTTGCCCGACAAAGCCATCGATGTTATCGATGAAGCAGGCGCTAAACAACGCATGACTGCTGAGGCTGATCGCAAACAGCTTATCGATGTTGCCGAAATAGAAGATATAGTCTCCAAAATCGCCAGAGTGCCTGCAAAATCAGTATCGTCCAATGATATAGACAAGCTGAGTAATCTTGAAAAGAACCTGAAAATGCTGGTCTTTGGGCAGGATGAGGCGATTTCGGCGCTGGCATCGGCTATAAAATTATCGCGCGCAGGCCTTAGGGATGCGCAAAAGACTATCGGCTCGTTCCTTTTTGCCGGGCCCACAGGCGTAGGCAAAACCGAAGTGACGCGGCAGTTGGCCAAGGTATTGGGGGTGGAATTAATTCGCTTTGACATGTCTGAGTACATGGAGCGACATACTGTTTCCAGGCTGATAGGCGCGCCTCCAGGCTATGTAGGCTTTGATCAAGGCGGTTTATTAACCGAGAAAGTGACCAAGCACCCCCATGCGGTATTGCTGCTGGACGAATTGGAAAAAGCCCATCCTGATGTATTCAACCTGCTGTTACAGGTGATGGATCACGGCTCATTGACCGACAATAATGGGCGCAAAGCGGATTTCCGCAACATCATTCTGGTGATGACCACCAATGCAGGAGCAGAAGAAGGCAGCCGTGCCTCTATCGGCTTTACCCATCAGGACCATGCCACCGACAGCTTGAAAGTTATCGAAAAAGGCTTCTCGCCCGAATTTCGCAACCGTCTGGATGCTATCATCCAGTTTAAACCGTTGGATATTTCGATTGTCGGGCATGTAGTTGATAAATTCATCTTTGAATTGGAAGCCTTGCTGACAGACAAACATGTGACACTGGCATTGGATGCCGATGCCCGGTTATGGCTGGCTGAAAACGGCTGCGATCCAAAAATGGGAGCCAGACCGATGGCGCGGCTAATTCAAGAGAAAATCAAGAAACCGCTGGCTAATGACTTGCTGTTTGGCGAGTTGGCGCACGGTGGACATGTGCGAATTTACGTGAAGGATAATGAACTGAACTTCGCTATTGAAAGCGCCGAGTTGATCGTTCCTGAAGCTAATTTTTAATACGGCGGTTAAATCCGTATCCTGCTATTCAAGAAAATTGCGTTACAAATTTGTCTGGAACAGATTTGCATTTACCCGAAGGGCGTCAGGCAGGATAGCCTGACGTGAATCCTGTTGATAACAGGATTAACGCATACGGAATGTGATACGACCTTTGGTTAAATCGTAAGGGGTCATTTCAACCTTGACGCTGTCTCCGGTAAGAATACGGATGTAATGTTTACGCATTTTTCCTGAGATATGTGCCGTAACAATATGACCGTTTTCCAATTCGACGCGGAACATGGTATTAGGAAGTGTATCAATCACCTTCCCTTCCATTTCAATTTGATCTTCTTTTGCCATTTATAATAGTCCTGATTGTTAAAACTGTTAATAATAACATAAGCAGGTTTTTAACAACAGAAGTGTGTAGCAACGATGGTGCATTTGTTATTCA